>NZ_JBHZAH010000076.1:0-24569 GCF_042754225.1 Rhodococcus sp. NPDC059234 | reverse complement strand
GGTCCCGGGGGACTGCGCGGCCTTTCGAGTGCTTCTGACTACCGGCTCGTGAACGGCAGCAGGGCCATCTCGCGGGCGTTCTTCACCGCGACGGCGACCTGACGCTGCTGCTGCGGGGTCAGGCCGGTGACGCGACGGCTGCGGATCTTGCCGCGGTCGGAGATGAACGTGCGGAGCAGGTTCACGTCCTTGTAGTCGACGTGCTCGATCTTCGCCGCGAAGAGCGGGTTCTTCTTGGGCTTGCGGCCCGCGTCAGCGCCGCGGGGCTTCTTCGACGGGGCTCTCTTGACTGCCATTGCTTCCCTTACGGCTCGATTACCAGCTGGACTTGCGGACGCCTGGCAGTTCCCCACGATGGGCCATCTCGCGCACGCGCACGCGGGAGAGCCCGAACTTTCGCAGGTGACCTCGCGGACGTCCGTCCGCAGCGTCACGATTTCGCAATCGTACCGGACTCGCGTCGCGCGGCAGACGCTGCAGGGCGGCCTGGGCGGCGGCGCGCTGGTCGGCCGAGGTGGACGGCAGACGGATCGTCTCCTTCAGTTCGGCGCGACGCTCGGCGTGCCGGGCGACCACCGCCCTCCGCTGCTCGTTCTTCGCGATCTTGGACTGCTTGGCCATCTCTAGCGCTCTTCCCTGAAATCGACGTGCTTGCGGACCGCCGGGTCGTACTTGCGCAACACCAGTCGGTCGGGGTCGTTGCGTCGGTTCTTGCGGGTCACGTAGGTGACGCCGGTGCCCGCTGTCGACTTCAGCTTGACGATCGGACGGATCTCGTTGCGGGCCATTACAGCCGAACCCCCTGTGCGCGCAGTCGGGCGACGACGGCCTCGATGCCGTCGCGGTCGATGGTCTTGATGCCCTTGACGGAGACGGTCAGCGTGACCCGTCGCCGCGCGCTCGGCAGGTAGTACGTCTTGCGCTGGATGTTCGGGTCCCAGCGCCGGCTGGTTCGGGTGTGCGAATGCGAGACGGACTTGCCGAAACTCGGCGAGCGTCCGGTCACCTGGCAGTGCGCCGACACGGCGGCCTCCTTGTTAACGAAAATCATTTTCGACAATGGCAGGGTTTCACTGTAGCGTCGCGGTCGGTTATTGACAATCGTTGTCGAAAGGGGTGCTGTCGTGACCGACAGACGAACGCCGCTCGTCGTGATCGCGGGCTGGTCGGATGCCGCCGAATCCACCGCCCGTTCACTGCTGGCGGACGGAACGGTGCTGGTCCACCACGACCTGAGTCACCTCGGGGAGGGGGTGGTGCGCCGGACCGTGACCGACCCGGACGGTCGCGCCCGCACCACCGTTCTCGAGCTCGCGCACGGCTGCGTGTCCTGCACGCTGCGGGAGGACCTGCTGCCGCTGCTGCGACGGCTGCACGCGCGCAGCTCGGTTCGGCGCATCGTGCTGCAGCTGGACCGGACGCTCGAACCGGAGGCGCTGTGCCGGGCGGTCGAGGAGGTCGTCGTCTCCGGGGTGGTCGGGCAACTCGACGGCCCCGCGGCGCGGGACGTCCGGATCGAGGCCGTCGTCGTGTGCGTGGCCGCCGACAGCTGGCTCGACGACGCCACCGGAGACGAGGCCCTGGCCGAACGCGGACTCGGCGTCGGCGACGACGAGCGCACCGTCGCGCAGGTGGTGGTCGGGCAGGTCGAGTACGCCGACGCGCTGGTCGTCGCGGGTGCGGGCGAGGACGGATGGAACCAGGCCCGACTGCATGCTGTCCTGGCCCGGCTGGCCCCCGCCGCGCCGATCGACTGGATCGGCGACGACCTGTCGCCCGACGCGGCACGACTGCTGACCCGGATCCCCGGCAGCGCCCGACGCGGCGCCGCCGCCGACGCGCATGCGCCGTTGCTGCGCGGGCAGCCGCCGCTCGCCGCGGACTGCGGAGTGAGCCTCGTCGAATTCGTCGCCGAGCGGCCGTTCCATCCCGAGCGGCTGCACGAGGCCCTCGACGTGCTGCTCGACGGGGTCGTCGCCGCGCGCGGCCGGGTGTGGCTGGCCACCCAGCCGGACCGGGTGCTGTGGCTGGAGTCGGCGGGCGGGGGACTGCGGGTCGGTGACGGCGGGCGGTGGCTCGCCGCGATGACGCCGGACGAGCAGGAGCGGGAGCCGACCGCGAGGCGGGCGATGGCGGCGATGCGCTGGGACGAGAGGTTCGGCGACCGCGACGTGTCCCTGGTCGTGCTCACCCACGCCGCCGACCCGACCGACATCGACCGCGCCCTGCAGTGGGCGCTGGTCACCGACGAGGAACTCGACCGCGAGGCGCACTGGTCCACGTGGTCGGACCCGTTCGGGCACTGGCACCAGGATCCCTGCGCCGCGAGCGAGTCACCGTACAGCGACGTCAACAGAGAGGGCACGGCATGAAGAAGAACATCCATCCCGACTACCACCCGGTGGTCTTCAAGGACGCGAGCACGGGGAGCGCGTTTCTCACCCGGTCCACCGTCACCGTTGAGCGCACCATCGAGTGGCCCGACGGCAACACCTACCCGCTCGTCGTCGTCGACGTGACCAACGAGTCGCACCCGTTCTGGACCGGCGCGGCCCGGGTGATGGACACCGCCGGCCGGGTGGAGAAGTTCGAGCGCAAGTACGGCCGCCGCACGCGCTGACACCCCCTGCCCCCACCTCCCCGATGTCACACCGGTTCGGTTGGGCCTACCGAATGTGACATCGGGGCGGAACCGGCGGGGCGTCGAGACCAAGGAGAACAACCATGGCAGTACCCAAACGCCGCATGTCGCGGTCCAACACCCGCAGCCGCCGCGCCCAGTGGAAGGCCACCGCACCGGACCTGGTGGAGGTGACCGTGGACGGGGTGACCCATCGAGTCCCGCGCCGGCTGGTCCGCGCGGTGCGCCTCGGTCTGTACGACCCCAGCGGTCGCTGACGTCCACCCGCCGGCCCAGCCCCACCTCCCCAATGTCACACCGGGGCCGCATGATCGATCGAACGTGACATCGGGGAGATCGGGGAGGGGTTGGCGTGCACGCTGGTCTTTTCCGTCGTTCGCTACCATTTCTCCTCGCATGACGTCGTAGCCGCGCCCGTGACCGAGCGTTGTCTCGCGACCCCGCAACCCAGGCTCGTCGTCGCGCAACGCCCATCCCGAGGAGCACCGTGCCCGACCACACCGAGCCCGCCGTCGCTACGACGCCGGCCGCCACAGCACAGCCCGACCAGCACGAGCCCGGGCTCTCCCGGCAGCTGTCCAATCGCCACATCCAGCTGATCGCCATCGGCGGCGCGATCGGCACCGGACTGTTCATGGGGTCCGGCAAGACCATCTCCCTCGCGGGACCGTCGGTGATCTTCGTCTACATGATCATCGGCACGATGCTCTTCTTCGTGATGCGGGCGATGGGTGAGCTGCTGCTCTCCAACACCGGCTACAAGTCCTTCGCGGACTTCGCCGCCGACCTGCTCGGCCCGTGGGCCGGCTTCTTCACCGGATGGACCTACTGGTTCTGCTGGATCGTCACGGGCATCGCCGACGTCATCGCCATCGCCGGCTACGTCTCGTACTGGTGGGGTTCGCTGCCGCTGTGGATTCCCGCGCTCGCTGCGGTGGCGCTGCTCGTCGGGCTCAACCTGCCCACCGTGAAGGCGTTCGGCGAGACCGAGTTCTGGTTCGCGCTGATCAAGATCGTCGCGATCGTCAGCCTCATCGTGGTCGGACTGGCCATGGTCTTCTCGCACTTCACTGCGCCCGGCGGCGCCGAGGCGTCGTTCTCCAACATGTGGAGCGACGGCGGCTTCTTCCCGACCGGGTTCATGGGCTTCGTCGCCGGCTTCCAGATCGCGACGTTCGCGTTCGTCGGCATCGAACTCGTCGGAACCACCGCCGCCGAGGCGAAGGATCCCGAGAAGAACCTGCCCAAGGCGATCAACTCGATCCCGGTCCGCGTGATGTTGTTCTACGTGGTCGCTCTCGTCGTGATCATCTCGGTCACGCCGTGGCGGGAGATCACCGCCGACCGCAGCCCGTTCGTGGCGATGTTCACCCTCGCCGGCCTGGGCATCGCCGCCTCGGTGATCAACTTCGTCGTGCTCACCTCGGCCACCTCCTCGGCCAACTCGGGCATCTACTCGACCTCGCGGATGGTGTACGGACTCGCCGACCAGGGCGACGCGCCTGCGGCCTTCGGCAGGCTGACCAAGCGCCGGGTACCCGCCAACGCGCTCTACCTGTCGGGGGTGTTCCTGCTGGCCGGCGTGGTCATGGTCGCGGTCGGCAGTTCGATCATCGAGGCGTTCACCATCGTGACCACCATCTCGTCGCTCTGCTTCATCTTCGTGTGGTCGATCATCCTGATCAGCTACATCGTGTACCGCAGGAAGCGTCCGCACCTGCACGAGGCGTCGAAGTTCAAGATGCCCGGCGGGGTCCCGATGTGCTACGTCGTGCTGGCCTTCTTCGCGTTCCTGATCTGGGCGTTCACCCAGAAGGAGGACACCCTGCAGGCCCTGCTGGTGACCCCGTTGTGGTTCGCGGGCCTCGGCATCGCGTGGGCGGTGCTCCGGCGCAGGCCGGTGCAGATGGCCCGGGCGGCGGCCTTCAGGGGCGAGCAGGCCGCGGCGGACCGGGACTGACCGCGTGATCGCCGCGGCCCGGTTCGGCCCGCCGGGCGAGTAGCCGAGCGCAAACCACTCCGGGTTGTGGAGAATGCGGCCATGGCGGTCACGGTTGGCGAGTCGACGGAGATGTCGCACCTGCGGCGCGCCGTGCTCTCCGGTGCGGGCGGGCGGGAGTGACGGTGCTGGAGAGAATCATCGAACTCGCCGGGATCGTCGCGTTCGCGACGTCGGGTGCGATGGTCGGCGTGGCCAAGCGACTCGACATCTTCGGGGTGTGCGTGGTCGGGGTGGTCACCGGAATCGGCGGCGGCATCATCCGTGACCTGCTGCTCGGCATCCACCCGCCCACCTCGCTCAGCGAGTGGCCGAACTTCACCACGGCGCTGATCGCCTCGCTGGTCACCTTCTTCCTGCACCCGGCGGTGCACCGACTCAGGATCGGGGTGCTCACGCTCGACGCGGTCGGCATGGGCCTGTTCGCGGCCTCCGGGTCGGCGCTGGCGCTGGCGGCCGGGGCGAGCGCCCTCGCCGCCTGCCTGATCGGCGGGACCGCGGCCGTCGGCGGCGGGATCCTGCGCGACATCCTGGTCAACGAGATGCCGCTCCTGCTACATCGCGACCTGTACGCGATTCCGGCGCTGATCGGGTCGACGGTCGTGGTGGCCTGCTCGGGTCTGGGACTGACGACCAACACCGGACTGGTCGTGGGGACGGTCTCGGCCTCGGTGATCCGGCTGGTCGCGCTGTGGCGGCACTGGAGCCTGCCGGGACCGCGACTGGTCGACGACTGATCCGCGGCGGCACAACTCCACCGACACGCCTCAGCGACCTCTCAGCCGGATCTCAGTTCACAGGTAGAAACTATGAGCATGCGCATCTTGGTGGTCGACGACGACCGTGCCGTGCGGGAATCGCTCCGCCGGTCCCTCACCTTCAACGGCTACACCGTCGACCTCGCCGTCGACGGGCTCGACGCGCTCGAGAAGATCGCGGCGGGCAGGCCCGACGCCCTCGTGCTCGACGTGATGATGCCCCGACTCGACGGCCTCGAGGTGTGCCGGCGACTGCGCAGCGCGGGCGACGACCTGCCGATCCTGGTGCTCACCGCGCGGGACTCGGTCTCCGAGCGGGTCGCGGGCCTGGACGCCGGCGCCGACGACTACCTGCCGAAGCCGTTCGCACTCGAGGAGTTGCTCGCGCGACTGCGCGCCCTGCTGCGGCGGGCCGCCCCGGAGGTCGGCGAGGACTCGGAGACGATGACCTTCGAGGACCTCACCCTCGACCCGGTCACCCGCGAGGTCACTCGCAAGGGACGCTCGATCAGCCTGACCCGCACCGAGTTCTCGCTGCTGGAGATGTTGCTGGCGAACCCGCGCCGGGTGCTCAGCCGCAGCCGCATCCTCGAGGAGGTGTGGGGCTACGACTTCCCGACCTCGGGCAACGCGCTCGAGGTGTACGTCGGTTACCTGCGCCGCAAGACCGAGGCCGACGGCGAGCCGAGGCTCATTCACACCGTCCGCGGTGTCGGCTACGTGCTGCGGGAGACGCCCCCGTGATGGTTGCACCCTTCGGACGCGGCGCGACGGCGCACCGGTCCAGGCCGCCCGACGCGTCGCCGGATCGACCGCTCGGGGCCAACGGCGCCACGCGCCCCGACCCGGCACCGGTCCCCGAGATGCGCCCGCCGATGCCACTGACCCGATCGGTGTCCCTGCGCTGGCGGGTCACCCTGCTGGCGGCCTCGGTCGTGGCCATCGCGGTGGCGGTCATGGCGATCGCGGCCTACGCCGTGGTCTCGCGTGCGCTCTACAACGAGGTCGACTCGCAGTTGCGCACCCGCTCGGCGACCCTGATCGACAACAACCTCGACGCGCTGGACGTCCGGTCGATCTCGCTGGCCACCTTCTACTCCAACGACATCAGCGTCGCGCTGATCTTCCCGGACATGAAGGTGTACATGCCGCCGGGCTCGAACGCGCCGATCGGTGACGCCGAGATGTCCGTGGCGCGGGGCGAACACGACTCCGCCCTGCGGACCATCTCCGGTCAACGCGTCCTGAGCCAGAAGACGAACGTCGGCAGCACCCTGGTGATCGCGCAGCGGCTCGCACCGACCGGCGAGGTGCTCGACCGCCTCGCCTGGGTGCTCTTCGTCGTCGGCGGGTGCGGTGTCGGGCTGGCGGCGTTGGCGGGTATGGCCGTGGGCCGCACCGGCCTGCGGCCGATCGGCCGGCTGACGGCCGCCACCGAGCGGGTGGCACGCACCGACGACCTCACACCGATCCCGGTCACCGGCAACGACGAACTCGCCCGGCTGACGGTCTCGTTCAACACGATGCTGCGGGCGCTCGCCGAGTCGCGGGACCGGCAGAGCCGGCTCGTCGCCGACGCCGGACACGAGCTGCGGACCCCGCTCACCTCGCTGCGCACCAACATGGAACTGCTCATCGCGGCAGGCCGGCCCGGCGCACCCGCCATTCCCGACGAGGACATGGCGGAGCTGCGCGCCGACGTGATCGCCCAGATCGAGGAGCTGTCCACGCTGGTCGGCGACCTGGTGGACCTGGCCCGTGAGGACGCGCCGGAGACGGTGCACGAGCGGATCGACGTCGGCGACGTCGTGGAGCGTTCGCTCGAGCGGGCTCGCAGGCGTCGCAACGAGGTCGACTTCGAGGCCGAGACCGTGCCGTGGTTCGTCTACGGCGACGGCGCCGGACTCGCCCGGGCCGTGCTCAACGTGCTCGACAACGCGGCGAAGTGGAGTCCGCCCGGTGCGCAGGTGCGGGTGCGGATGCGACAGTTGGATGCGGGACATCTCGCGCTCACCGTCGACGACGCGGGACCGGGTATCCCGCCCGAGGATCGGCAACTGGTGTTCGAGCGGTTCCACCGGGCCACGGCCGCGCGGTCGATGCCCGGATCGGGGCTGGGCCTGGCGATCGTCCGGCAGGTGGTCGTCAAGCACGGCGGCACGGTGACCGCGGGGGAGTCCACGCGTGGTGGGGCCCTGATCACGATCGTGCTGCCCGGCGAGGCGGAGTTCGTCGCGGAAGGTCGTGCGGACAGCAGGATCTCGGCAAACTGACAGGACGATCTCAGGCCTCTCTCAGACCGCCCGGGCAGTCTCGAAGACAACGAGATCGAATCGAAGCCGCGCCTGCGAGGCGCGCAGGGGAGAACGGACACCACACAGCCATGAGCGACGACCAGCACAACCAGGGGCAGGACTCGCCCTGGGCCCCCCAGCCCCCCACGAACCAGCCGCCGCAGACCCCGCAGGCGCAGTCGGACGACCAGACCGCGGTGAACCCGGCGGCCCACAACCCGACCGAGCAGTACCCGACCGTCGCGCATCCGACCGCGCCGCAGTCGCACTACCAGCAGCAGGCGTACCAGCAGGCCGGATACCAGCAGGCGTCCTACGGCAGCTACCAGCAGCAGGATGCGTACGGTTCGACCACCCAGTACCCGACCGCGGGTGGCCCGTCCACCGCGGGCATGGCGACACCGATGGCGGTCGGAGCCCCCACCGCGGCAAAGCCGAAGTCGGGGCGCACCGCGATCGCCGCGGGCGCCATCGCGCTCGCACTGGTCAGCGGCGGCATCGGCGGCGCGGTGGGCGCGTGGTCGGCCAACAACGGGAGCGGTTCGGGCCCGGTGACCAACGCGCTCAACGCCCCGCGGACGAACGCGACCCAGACCGCGAACGCCCCGGCCGGTTCGGTGCAGTCGGTGGCGCAGAAGGTGCTGCCGAGCGTCGTGCAGATCCAGGTCACCGGCGCCCGCGCGGAGGGGGAGGGCTCGGGCATCGTGCTGTCCTCCGACGGCCTGATCCTGACCAACAACCACGTGGCCGCGGGCGCCGGACCGGACGGCAAGCTGGCCGTCGCGTTCTCCGACGGCTCCACCGCCACCGCGAAGCTCGTCGGCACCGACCCGACCTCGGACATCGCGGTGATCAAGGTGGACGGCCGCACCGACCTCACCCCCATCGAACTGGGCACCTCCGCCGACCTGCAGGTCGGGCAGCCGGTCGTCGCGATCGGGTCGCCGCTCGGCCTCGCCGGGACGGTCACGAGCGGCATCATCTCCTCCCTCAACCGCCCGGTGTCCACCAGTGGCGAGTCCGGCAACCAGAACACCGTCATCGACGCGATCCAGACGGACGCGGCGATCAACCCCGGCAACTCGGGCGGCGCGCTGGTGAACATGGACGGCAAGCTGATCGGCATCAACACCGCGATCGCCACCCTCGGTGGGGAGGCGGCGAGCGGGCAGCAGGGCGGCTCGATCGGGCTCGGCTTCGCGATCCCCGTCGACCAGGCCCGCCGCATCGCCGACGAGCTGACCAAGACCGGCAAGGCCAGTCAGGCGATCGTCGGTGTGACGGTGTCCTCGCGGGACACCTCGCACGGCGCGGGCGTGCAGGACGTCACCCAGGGCGGTCCCGCCGACCAGGCAGGCATCCCGAAGGGCGTGGTGATCACCAAGGTCGACGATCGGATCATCGACAGTGGTGACGCGCTGATCGCGGCGGTCCGCTCGCACGCCCCCGGCGACAAGGTGAAGGTCACCTACACCGATGCCAACGGCGGAAATCCGAAGACCGTCGAGGTCACCCTCGCCGCGGCGCCCACCACGGGTGGCCGCTGATGATCACGCCGAACGGCCGCGCCTCCGGGCGCGGCCGTTCGTCCGTGTCCCGGATTTACGGCCAGGTCGGTGCCGCCGGGCGATCAGCCACTACCGTAGGAGTCATGGACATCGAAACCCCGCTGGCCGGCCGCGCTCTCGTGGTGATCGTCGACGACCGAACCGCCCACGGCGAGGGGGTGGATTCGATCGGACCCCTGGTCGCCGAGCTGCTCGGCGAGGCGGGATTCCTCGTCGACGCCACCGTGGCGGTGTCCGCGGACGAGGTGGAGATTCGCAACGCGCTCAACACGGCGGTGATCGGCGGCGTCGATCTGGTGATCTCCGTCGGCGGCACCGGTGTCTCGCCGCGTGACGTCACACCCGACGCGACCGCCGCCGTGCTGGACCGGGAGATCCCGGGCATCAGCGAGGCGTTGCGGTCCTCGGGGCTCGCCGCCGGAGCGCTCGACGCCGGTCTCTCGCGGGGGCTGGTCGGAGTGTCCGGCAGTACCCTGGTGGTGAACCTGGCGTCGTCCCGCGCCGCGGTGCGCGACGGGATGGCGACTTTGACCCCGCTCGCCGGCCAGGTGATCGGCGAGCTCTCCTGGATCGAGGAGTAGTCATCACCGACCACGCCGAGCAGGCACGCCCCAGCCGGGACCCGATCGATCGGGCCCGGCTGGCTCGCATTTTCGGTGACGTCCTCCCCGAGACCACCCGCGACGAGCGCGGTGACGGCGACTCGTCGAGATCCTCCGAGTCCACCGGCGACGACTGGTTGCGGCGGCAGGTTCCCCCGCACCACGGCTGACCGCCAGCCAACCTCCGCCACCTGCGAATTGTTTCCTTAACACTGTGGGACGACTCACGCGCAGTTTCGAAAACTATTCATTGCCAGGGGACTCCGCCCTGGTTAGCCTCCTCGCGAGTCAGCTCAAGAATGGCCCGACGGGTCGTCATGAGTAGGTCCACCCAGCGAAGGCACGACGCACCGATGACCTCTCATCGGTAAAGAGTGCACCAACTGTTGATCACCGAGGGTTCATCTCGCGGCCATCACAGTTGGCGATACTTCGCCGGGTCTTATGGGACCACTCGTCAATCTCGGCGGTCGAGATTGAGTAGCAGCAGAACGTTGTGAGGGGAACGAATGAGCGAGAACCGCAAGTCCGGCCTGCGCCGTGGCGCCCGTATCGCCGGCGTCGGTGCGGCTGCGGCCGTTGCGATCGGCCTGATGTCCACCGGTGTGGCGAGTGCCGACACCTTCGTGCCCTTGCCGGACGGGTCCAAGGCCTCCGCGGGTGTGGTGGTCTCGCGTACGGGTGAGAGTGCGTTGATCTCTCCCTCGCTGGCCGCCAACGGCGCGGGTCGCACCGCGTGGGTGTCGGGCACGGTCACCGCGGACGTCTCGTCGATCACGAAGGAGGGCGAGGTCGGTCCGTTCAACGGTGCGAAGAACGATCCGGGCACGAACAACTCGTCCACGCACGGGGTTTCGCGGATCAGCACCGGCTACATCGTCGGCTGCCAGGTCGACATCACCGGCCTCGGTGGTTCGTTCGGTGGCGGCATCGATCTGAACGGTCCGTCGCTGTCGGGGTCGCTGACGGTTCCGGTGTCGGCGGGTCAGGTGAAGTTCGTGAACGTGGCGGGCAAGGACATCAAGAAGAACGGCAAGTACGCGGTGCAGTTCCAGGACACCCAGCTCGAGATCCAGAACTGCGGTGGCTACGCCCAGGCGCGGTCCTACACGGTGGTGGAGATCGTCGGCGACAACTACTCCAAGACCACCCTGTACGGCCAGCCCTTCTCCATCGGCTGATCGCGGCTCCGCCGCACAGTTCCCAGTCGATCCCGAAACCTGAACCCTTGAAAGGGAATTCATGAACGCCAGCAAGACCGGCCTGCGTCGCGGGCTGCAGATCGCTTCCGTCGGTGCGGCCGCCGCCGTCGCCGTCGGCCTCTTCTCCGTCGGCGCCGCGAACGCCGACACCCTCGTGCCGCTGCCGGACGGGTCGATCTCCGAGACCCTCGTCGACGGCACGGTCGTGAAGATCACCCGCACCGGTGAGTCGGCCAACGTCTCGCCGTCGCTCGGAGCGACGCCGTTGCACCGCAACGTGTGGGTCTCCGGTTCGACGAAGGTCGAGCTGATCGGTCCGAACGCCGACGGCGGCAAGATCGAGCCCGGCTACGTGGTGGGCTGCCAGCTGACCCTCGGCGGCAAGGCCGGCAGCGACTCGGGCATCGGTTCGAACTACGCCGGTGACAAGACCACGCAGTCGGCGAAGGGCTCGGGCACCGTCTCGATCGGACCGGGCCAGGCCGTGAACTACCGACTGCTCGACCTGGAGAAGGCCGACGACTTCGGCGGCGAGTCGCACACGGGCGCCAACAGTTTCAAGGGCAAGGGCGGCAGCGTCACGTGGGCCGACGAGACGATCGCGGTCAACGGGTGCGCCGGATACGCGCAGGCCCGCAGCTACGTCAAGGTCACCGCGAACACCAAGAACGTCAACAGCATCGTCACCCTGTGGGGGCAGCCCTTCAGCATCGGCTGATCCATTCGTGATCTGAATCACATACGGACGGAACGGGTTACGGCTCATCGTGAGCCCGATCACGGTTCGACTCCTCTCGCGAAGCCGGGGGCCACACGGAGAAATCCGCAGGTTCCCGGCTTCGTGGTGTTTCGCCCGGTTCCCGCACAGTTAACGGTGCGTAAAAGTGAGGTTCGCACCCTTTCGGACGTCCGTCCAAGGTTCTAGCTTTGCGGGGCAACCAAGCTCAGCCCCCGACCGCCGGGGCTGGGCCGAGACCTGTGAGGGGTACGAATGAGTGAGATCAGTAAGTCCGGCCTGTGCCGCGGCGCCCGAATCGGTGGCGTCGGCGCCGTTGCCGCCGTCGCGATCGGGCTGATGTCCGTCGGCGCCGCGAGTGCCGACACCTTCGTCCCGCTGCCCGACGGGCAGAAGGCGGGGCCGGGCGCGGTGGTGACCCGGACCGGTGAGAGCGCGTTGATCTCGCCCTCGCTGGCGGCCAACGGTGCGGGGCGCACCGCGTGGGTCTCGGGCACCGTCACCGCCGACGTCACGGGTGTCGCCGACGAAGGCGAGGTCGGCCCGTGGAACGGTGCGAAGAACGATCCGGGTACGAACAACTCGTCCACGCACGGGGTTTCGCGGATCAGCACCGGCTACATCGTCGGCTGTCAGGTCGACATAACCGGGCTCGGTGGATCGATCGGCGGCGGAATGGACCTGTCGGGGCCGTCGCTGTCGGGGTCGTTGACGGTACCGGTGTCGGCGGGTCAGGTGAAGTTCGTGAACGTGGCGGGCAAGGACGTCAAGCGCAACGGCACGTACTCGGTGCAGTACCAGGACACTCAGCTCGAGGTCCAGAACTGCGGCGGCTACGCCCAGGCGCGGTCGTACACGGTGGTCGAGATCGTCGGTAACAACTACTCGAAGACCACCCTGTACGGGCAGCCGTTCAGCATCGGCTGATCGGTTCGGCCCTTCCCAGTCCCTGTTCACCTCCGTCTCTCCTGATGTGAGACGGCTTCCCCCAGAGGGGTTTTCATGCGTACTTCCAACAAGGGCCTGCGTCGTGGGCTGCAGGTGGCGTCGGTCGGATCGGCGGCGGCCGTCGCGATCGGGTTCTTTTCCGCGGGCGCCGCGAACGCGGACACCTTCGTGCCGCTACCGGACGGGTCGATCTCCAAGACCCTGGTGGACGGCACGGTGGTGACGGTGACCCGCACCGGCGAGTCGGCCACGGTGTCGCCGTCGATGGGCGCGACGCCGTTGCACCGGAACGTGTGGGTGTCGGGTTCGGCGAAGGTCGAGATCTCCGGTCCGAACGCCGACGGCGGCAAGATCGAGCCCGGCTACATCGTGGCGTGCCAGCTGACCCTCGGCGGCGAGGCGGGCACCGAGTCCGGGATGGGTGCCGGCTGGGACGGAACGCCGGGCGCGCCGTCCGCGGGCGGTACCGGCAACGTGTCGATCGGTCCCGGTCAGGCGCAAGCGTTCTCGGTGCTCGATCTCGAGGCGCCGGACGACTTCGGCGGTGAGTCGCACTCGGGTGAGAACTCGTTCACCGGCAACTCGGGTTCGGTGACGTGGGCAGACTCGACGATGGGTATCGAAGGGTGTGCCGGGTATGCGCAGGCGCGGTCCTTCGTGAAGGTGAAGGTCAACACGGAGAACGTGTCGAGCACGGTCACCCTGTGGGGCCAGCCCTTCAGTATCGGCTAGGCAGGAACTGATCGAAAGATGCTGGGCCCGTACCGAATTCGGTACGGGCCCAGGTCGCGTTCGAAGTGAGGGCTACTGCCTGCGGAGCGCCGGGCTCTCGGCCAGCAGGTCGCGAATCTCGCCGAGCAGCTCGTTGTCGGTGGACGTCTCCGCGACGGGCTTGCCGAACCGCTGCTTGGCGTGGTTGTACGGCATGATGAGCACGAAGTAGACGACCGCGGCGATGATCACGAAGTTGATGGCCGCGGTGAGAACTGCACCGATGTTCACGAACGTCTCGGCCTTGTCGGTGATCTGGAAACCGAAGCCCATCTCGGCGCTACCGATGGACGCGATGATCGGATTGACGATGTTCGTGGTGAAGGCGGTGACGATGGCGGTGAACGCCGCGCCGATCACGACCGCTACCGCGAGGTCGAGCACGTCGCCCTTCATGAGGAAGTCCTTGAAGCCCTTGAGCATGGTGTGGTCTCCATTTCATCGGCCGGTTGGTGCGCGTGGACAACGATGTTAGGAACCCTATCGGCTGTGGAGCAAGCTCACATCCGGGTCGATCAGTGGAACGTGACAGCCAGGGCTCCCGAGAGGGAGGCGGCGGCCACCGTCGTCGCGGCATCGACCGGAAGCGCCAGCATGACCACCCGCTCGCGGGTGGCGCGGCCGGATTCCTTCTCCGACACCAGTACCACCGTGGCGCTCGACGCCAGGACTCGCGGCTCGGTGGAACGGTCGCCGCCGACGGTCAGGACGTCCACTCGGTCTCCCACCCGAAGCACGTCGGTCACCTCGGGATCGGCCAGCCGGATCGGGACCACGCGGCCGTCCGGACCGCCGACCGCAGCCGCCGCGAGCCGGGGTCCGAGCAGGCGCACGTCGGTCATCACTTCGCCGCTACGGGCGGGGCCGGCCACGGTGTGCCCGATCGCGTCGCCCGGCGCACTGAGGGCGCCCGCCGGAACGAGGCCCGCGCTCATCGGTGTCACCCGAAGGTCGGAGGAGACGAGGACCCGGCCGGGCGTGAGGTCGCGCGCGGCGGTGACCACCGGGACCTCGTCGGCGTCCCGGTCGCCGCGGATCAGCAGGAAGAACGCCAGGAGTACCAGGACGCCGGCCGCGGTCCGGCGGGCGAGGGTGGTGCGGGCCCAGCCGGGTCTGGTCAGCCGTGCGAGACGGTCGCCGTAGGTACGGGACAGGATGTCGCGGCGGCGTTGCATGAACTCACGCTAGGGCCGCCCGGGGCGGCGACCATCCGCGGCGGACCCGTCCTGTGGACGGTTCCGGCGCCTGTGGACAACTCGAAACTAGCTGGTGGCGGCGCTCGCGGCGGGTGCGGGACTGCTCGCCGCCGCGGTGGACGACGAGTCGCTCTTGGCGGCCGTCGAATCCGACTTGGTGCTCGCGGCCTCGCTGGCAGTGCTGCTGCCGCCGCGGCTGTCGGTGCGGTAGAAGCCGCTGCCCTTGAACACGATGCCCACGGAGTTGAAGAGCTTGCGGAGCTTGCCCGAGCACTCGGGGCAGACCGTCAGGGTGTCGTCGCTGAAGGACTGCACGATGTCGAAGCGGTTGCTGCATTCGGTACAGGCATAGGAGTAGGTGGGCACTGAAGGTTCCTCCGCACGGGGTACTCAGGCCTGGGTAGTGATACCGCAGGCGTTAGCACTTTACAGTCAGGAGTGCCAACGCTGCTAATCAGCTGCCTATTCCCTCGTCGGTGCGGTGGCGGGGACCGTCACCGCAGGAGCTGCAGGCCGTGACCGGGCGTCAGTGCCTCGCCCATCCGCACGTCGTGTGGATCCTCGGGCAGCTCCTCGACCAGTTCGTCGTCGCGGACCACGGCGATCAGGCGGGCGGCGGGGTCGGCCAGGTCGAGGCTGCGGTCGTAGAAACCCGCCCCGCGACCGAGCCGCACCCCCCGGCGGTCCACCGCCAACGCCGGCACCAGCACCAGCGCGGCCTCGCCGACCGCCTCCGGTGCGAGATGTGGCTCGGCGGGCTCGAGCAGCCCGAAGGACGCCCGGACCAACGACTCACGGCCACGGTACGGCGCCCAGCGCAACGGTCCCGGCTCACCGGCGACGGGCAACAGGACCCGGCCCACGACCCGGCTCAGCGCCTCGACCATCTCGATCGACCCCGGTTCGCGGCCCACCGGCACGTAGGCGCACACCGTCGTCGACGGACCGGCCGCGGACCCCAGGTTCCGGGCCGCCGCGGCGATCGCCCCGTCCTCGGCGGCCCGGACGCCCGGATCGAGTGCCCGCCGCGCCGCGAGCACCCGCTCCCGCCATTGCGCTTTCGTCAGTGTCGGCACGGCCAGGTTCCGCTCCTTCGGCTCATTCCGCTAACCCTAAGACTCCGTCCCGACCCGGCCGGTGGATAGGGTGTGTGCCATGACAGAGCTCGGCACCAATCAGACCAGGGCGTTCCGCACCGCGATCGTGCCCGCGGCGGGACTCGGTACCCGGTTCCTGCCCGCGACGAAGACGGTGCCCAAGGAGCTGCTGCCGGTCGTCGACACCCCGGGCATCGAACTCGTCGCCGGTGAGGCGGCCGATTCGGGTGCCTCGCGTCTGGTGATCGTGACGTCCGAGGGCAAGGACGGGGTGGTCGCGCACTTCGTCGAGGACCTGGTGCTCGAGAGCAAGCTCGAGGCGAGCGGAAAGTCGCACCTGCTCGAGAAGGTCCGGAAGGCGCAGGGCCTGCTCGCGGTGGAGTCGGTGGTCCAGGACGAACCGCTGGGCCTCGGTCACGCCGTCGGCTGCGTGGAGGCGGTGCTCGACGACGACGAGGACGCCGTCGCGGTGCTGCTGCCGGACGACCTGGTGATGCCCCGCGGGGTCCTCGAGACCATGGCCCGGGTGCGGGCCAAGCGTGGCGGCAGCGTGCTGTGCGCGATCGACGTACCCAAGGACCAGGTGAGCGCCTACGGCGTCTTCGAGGTCGAGGAGGTGCCGGACGCGACGAACCCCGACGTGCTCAAGGTCACCGGGATGGTCGAGAAGCCCAAGCCCGAGGACGCACCGTCCACGTTCGCGGCGGCGGGCCGCTACCTGCTGGATCGGGCGATCTTCGACGCGCTGCGGCGGATCACCCCGGGGCAGGGCGGTGAGTTGCAGCTGACGGATGCGATCGCACTGCTGATCTCGGAGGGGCACCCGGTGCACGTGGTCGTGCATCGAGGTGGGAGACACGACCTCGGAAATCCCGGCGGCTACCTGCGTGCTGCGGTTGACTTTGCGCTCGACAGCGAAGAATACGGTCCGTCGCTGCGCGAGTGGCTCGTGGAGCGATTGCAGCAGACGGGTCGATAGTGGGGTCGGGAGGCAATGACTACATGCGCTCGGTTGAGGAGCAGCAGACCAGGGTGACCGCTGCCGCGGTCGCGCCCCGGCCGGTGCGCGTAGCCATCTCCGAGGCACAGGGACTGCTGTGCGCGGAGGAAGTGGTCACCGAGCGTCCCCTTCCCGGATTCGACCAGGCCGCGATCGACGGCTACGCCGTACGAAGCGTCGACGTGGCCGGTGCGGGTGGCGACCTGCGCGGAGACGACGGCGAGCCGATCGAGGTGATCCTGCCGGTGGTGGGCGAGGTGTCGGCCGGCTCCCGGCAGCCGACCCGGCTCCAGCCCCGTCAGGCCGTGCGTGTGGACACCGGTGCGCCGCTGCCCACCCTTGCCGACGCCGTGCTTCCGCTCGATCGCACCGACGGCGGGCGGAACCGGGTGCGGGTGCTCGCCCCGGTCCGCTCGGGCGACTACGTCCGCCGGGTCGGCGACGACGTTCAGCCCGGCGACGTCGCCGTGCGCGCGGGCACGATCATCGGGGCTGCCCAGGTGGGCCTGCTCGCGGCGGTCGGGCGGGATAAGGTGCTCGTGCACCCCCGGCCCCGACTGTCGGTGATCACCGTCGGCGGCGAACTCGTGGACGTCGATCGGACTCCCGGTCCCGGCCAGGTGTACGACGTGAACTCGTACGCGCTCGCCGCGGCCGCCCGAGACGCCGGCGCCGACGTGAACCGGGTGGGGATCGCCGGCGCCGACTCGCGCCGGTTGCGCGAGGTGGTCGAGGGACAGCTGATCCGGTCGGAGATCGTCATCATCGCCGGCGCGGTCGGCGGCGGGGCCTCCGACCAGGTTCGCGAGGCGCTGCGTGAGCTCGGCGATCTCGAGGTCGAGCGGGTGGCGATGCATCCCGGGTCGGTGCAGGGCTTCGGGCAGCTCGGTCGCGACGAGGTCCCGACCTTCCTGCTGCCGTCGAACCCGGTGAGCGCCCTGGTCGTGTTCGAGGTGATGGTCCGGCCCCTGATCCGTATCGCCCTGGGCCGCCGGCAGCCGATGCGCCGGATCGTGAGCGCGCGCACGGTCGCGCCGATCACCTCGATCGAGAAGCGCAAGGGTTTCCTCCGCGGCCAGCTGATGCGCGACGAGTCCACTGGGGAGTACCTGGTGCAGGCGCTCGGGGGCGCGCCGGGCGCGTCCTCGCACCTGCTCGCCACCCTGGCCGAGGCGAACTGCCTGGTGCTCGTCGACCCCGACGTCACCGAGATCCGAACCGGGGATCAGGTGGACGTGGCCTTCCTCGCGCAGCGGGGCTGACGCGGTGGCGACGCCACTGCGCCGGTACACCATCCATCCGGGCTGGCCTGCCGAGCTGGGACCGCTCGTCGTGGGCGCGGGGCGGGTGACGCTGCGGCCGATCCGGCTGCGCGACGCCGCCGCCTGGAGTCGGATTCGCATCCAGGACCAGGACCATCTCCGGCCGTGGGAGCCGACCGGTGAGGGGCCGTGGGACGCGCGCCACCACATCGGCAACTGGCCCGGACTGTGCTCCTCGCTGCGTTCGGAGGCGCGCAAGGGGCGGATGTTGCCCATGGTGATCGAGCTGGACGGCAAGTTCTGCGGGCAGTTGACGATCGGCAACATCATCCGCGGGGCATTGCGCTCGGCCTGGATCGGATACTGGGTGACCAAGGAGGTCGGCGGGCAGGGGGTCGCGACGGCCGCGCTGGCGCTCGGCCTCGATCACGGCTTCTCGGCGGTCGGCCTGCACCGGATCGAGGCGACGGTCCGGCCGGAGAACGCCGCGAGCCGGGCGGTGCTTCGCAACGTCGGCTTCCGCGAGGAGGGGCTGCTGCGGCGCTACCTCGACGTCGACGGGGCCTGGCGTGACCACCTGCTGGTGGCGATGACGGTCGAGGAGGTCGAGGCCACGGTCGTCGACCGGTTGGTGCGCTCAGGCAAGGCGACCTGGGGCTGAGTGGCCCTGGTTACTTTTCGGCTACCCGGTGTGCGGGGATGCGACGGTAGTGACTAATGTGGCATGTGGGAAAGGTGAGTCGGCGCGTCTGCGGGGAACAGCGCGCCGAGACAACTAGCCTGGGCATGCCACTTCGGTCAGGCGTGCTGGTGACAGCCGTGCCGACAGACGACGGAGAGGGAGGGTCGCCGACATGCCGAACTCCTTGCTGTGGATCGCGCTGGTTGTCGTGTGGCTCATTGTGCTGTTGCCTATGCAGGCCAAGCGTCGACCCCGAATCCGCCAGACCACCGACGCGGCACTCGCGACGCGGGTTCTCGACCGGGACCAACTCGCCCGGCAGCACAAGCGTGGTCCGGCAACCGGACACCGTAGCGATCCGAACTGGCGCAGCGATCCCAATCGCCCGATGGACGCGGAGGACTGGATGGAATCCCACGCAGGAGCCGACGCGACTCTCGACCGGGACTACGACGAACTCGACGACCACGAGTACGACGACGGCCGCGAGGCCGGGCCGTACGTGCCGCAGCGCCGAGGTCGCGGTGGATTCGACCCGGAGGCCGACGCGATCGCGCAGGCGGCCCGCTACTCGTTCCGTCAGCGCGCGGTCCTCGGACTGGTGCTCGCCGGGATCATGTCCGCGGCGCTGGCGATCATCGTCTCGCCGATGATGTGGTGGGCGTGCGTCGCGGCGTTCGGTGGACTGATCGGGTACATGGCGTACCTTCGCCGGCAGGTGCAGATCGAGCACGAGATCCGGCGCCGGCGGATGGCGCGCCTGAGCCGGTCGCGGCTCGGGGTCGAGTCGCGCGAGGACGAGGAGCTCCGGCTCGTTCCGTCGCGACTGCGCAGGCCGGGTGCGGTGGTGCTCGAGGTCGACGACGGCGACCCGGTCTTCGACCACCTCGACTACTACGACGAAGAGGCCGGTGCGGACCTGCCCCCGCAGGAGGTCCGACGGGTGGTCGGGCAGTAGCAGCAGGTCCGGTGCACGCACCCGAACGCATCGTGCTGCTCCGGCACGGCGAGTCCGAGGCGAATGTCGACCCCGCGATCTACGAACGGCTGCCCGACTACCGGATTCCGCTCACCGCGCGGGGCGTCGAGCAGGCACGTGCGGCGGGGGAGCGGCTGCGGGCGGAGTTCGACGGCCGGAAGGTCTGCGCCTACGTCTCGCCGTACCTGCGGGCGTACCAGACGCTCGACGCGCTGGGGATCGACGACCTCGTCGAGCGCCGGATCGAGGAGCCGCGGCTGCGCGAACAGGACTGGGCGAACTCCCGCTCGAGATCGCGCGGCAGCGTGAACTGCGAAACAGCTACGGTCACTTCTTCTATCGGTTCGCCGAAGGCGAGTCGGGTGCGGACGTCTTCGACCGGGTGAGCACGTTCCTCGAGACGCTCTACCGGCATTTCGCCAAGCCCGACTACCCGGCCAACACTCTCGTCGTGACGCACGGCCTGACCATGCGGTTGTTCTGCATGCGCTGGTTCCACTGGTCGGTGGAGTACTTCGAGTCGCTGAACAACCCCGGCAACGCGGAGAGCCGGACCCTGCTGCGCGGAGCCGACGGACGCTTCGCGCTCGAGCGGTCGTTCGACCAGTGGCGCACGACCCCGCTCGGTCACACCATCCTCGACGAGCCGCCCGGCCGGCCCTCCGGCTGAACTGCCCGATCGCGCGCGGGTGGATGGCGAATACGCAGCTGACCAGCCGATTTCTTTCTCCAGGCGCGGTCCTGCTACAGTTGCCGAGCGCTCCTTCGGGGGCGTGGTCAGGGGCTGTGGCGCAGTTGGTAGCGCGCTTCGTTCGCATCGAAGAGGTCAGGGGTTCGATTCCCCTCAGCTCCACCACGAAGGCGTCATCCGCAGAGCGGGTGGCGCCTTTCGCGTCTTCGCCCGCGGGTGACCCGAGGACCCGAGTGGTTAGCAAACGCACTGGTCGAACGGGGTCCGTCGTTTGTCGGACATTCGTCCATGTCCTCGCTTCGAAACGGCGCCGCGGGGTCGGTCGCTGTGATGTACTGCATCGTCTTCGTGCCGTGGAAGGCCCATGCGGGCATCGTCGGCGCACCGAAACAAGAGCCTGTGTGGTCGGACGTGCTGAGCGATCCTGCCGCCGGCGCGGAGGAAATGCATGTCTGACAGAAGCGTTCGTCGTGTGGTGGGTGGTGTCAGCGCTCTGGCCGTTGC
Source organism: Rhodococcus sp. NPDC059234 (assembly GCF_042754225.1). Lineage (NCBI taxonomy): Bacteria > Bacillati > Actinomycetota > Actinomycetes > Mycobacteriales > Nocardiaceae > Rhodococcus > Rhodococcus sp. NPDC059234. The sequence goes on along the minus strand of NZ_JBHZAH010000076.1, from coordinate 3,639 downwards.
AGCCGGGTTCGCGGTGACCGCGGGTGTCGCCGTCGCTTCGGCGGCGCCGGGGTCGGTGACCTGGACCGACGGTAGTAGCAAGTTCACTCGCACGATCAGCGAGGCGAATCCTGCCGTGGGTGACGTGGTCACCATGACGACGAAGTTCGAGCGGACCGGCGGTGTGGTCGAGTGGTTGCAGGCGGTCAAGGATGTGCATCCGGCGTGCCTGACCTATGTCGCGGGGTCGGCGAAGGTGTCGGGTTCGGGGCAGAACCCGGAGAGTCAGGGCGCGGACTTCGTCAGGGTGACCGGTAACTGGCCGGTGTATCCGAACATCAACCCGAAGTCGCAGACGTTCGAGTTCTCGTACAAGGTCGGCGCGGACTGTGCTCGGGGCGCCGCACTGTCGACGTCGATGTACTACGGCGGCTCGCTGGGTGCGGGCAACTACGGGGACAAGGGTCCGTCGGTCACGGTCCGGAAGGACGTCTCGACCACGGTGCTGGCCCCGGTGACGGGTGCGCAGGTCGGACAGGCGAGCACGCTGTCGGCGACGGTGACCGGTGGCGCGAACGGTGACACGGTCGAGTTCTACGACGGTGCTTCGAAACTGGGCACTGGCGCGCTGAACAACGGTGTGGCGACGTACGCGTGGACTCCCGCTGCGGGGGCGCATTCGCTGGTGGCGAAGTACCTGGCGACGGGGATCGCGGATGCGTCGCAGTCCGCGGCACAGAACGTGAACGTGTCGGCCCCCGACGTGTCGACCACGACCCAGCTGACCGCTCCGGCGTCGGTGGTCGAGGGTGCGAGCGCGACCCTCGCCGCTCAGGTGGCTCCGACTCCGGCCGGTGGCACGGTGCAGTTCAAGGACGGTGACGCGAACCTCGGCGCGGCCGTTGCGGTGGGTGCCGACGGCAAGGCGTCGCTGACGCAGGTGTTGCCGGTCGGTGCGCATCAGATCACCGCGGTGTTCTCCGGTGTCGCCGGGTTCACCGGTTCGACCTCGGCGGCGCAGACCGTGACGGTGACCGCGGCGGTCCCGGTGGACCAGGCGACCACCACCACCGTCACCGCTCCGGTGTCGGTGGTCGAGGGTGCGAGCGCGACCCTCGCGGCTCAGGTGGCTCCGACTCCGGCCGGTGGCACGGTGCAGTTCAAGGACGGTGACGCGAACCTCGGCGCGGCCGTTGCGGTGGGTGCCGACGGCAAGGCGTCGCTGACGCAGGTGTTGCCGGTCGGTGCGCATCAGATCACCGCGGTGTTCTCCGGTGTCGCCGGGTTCACCGGTTCGACCTCGGCGGCGCAGACCGTGACGGTGACCGCGGCGGTGCCGGTGGACAAGGCGACCACCACCACCCTCAGCGTCCCCGGTTCCGCCAAGACCGGCCAGGCCGTGCACGTGTACGCAACCGTCAAGGGGCCGGACAGCGCGCTGATCGGTTCGACGGGAACCGTCGTCTTCACCATCGACGGACAGGCCGGGGCGCCGGTGAACGTCGTCGGCGGTGTCGCTGACCTCACCCAGACCTTCGCGACGGCCGGCACCAAGTCCGTCACGGCACGGTTCAGTGGCGCAACCGGATTCGCGACGTCCACCTCGGCCGCGGGTTCCGTCGTCGTCGTCGATCCGGCTCCGTCCGACGTCGCAACCACGACGACGTTGACGGTCCCGGCCACCGCGGTCAAGGGCACTGCCGTCGACCTCACCGCAACGGTGGCGCCGGCTGCCGCGGGCGGCACGGTGCAGTTCCTGGACGGCGCGACCCCGATCGGTACGCCGGTCCAGGTCGTCGGCGGGAAGGCGACCCTGTCGTACGCCTTCACCGCCACCGGTGACCGCTCGATCACCGCGGTCTACAGCGGCGCGTCGGGCTACCAGGCCTCGACCGCCGGGGCCCACACCATCGCCGTCGCCGACGGCGGCGACAACGGCGGCGGCTCGGGATCGCTCTCGAGCCTCTTCGGGTCCTGAACCTGGGGGAGCCGGTCGGGCGTGATCGCAGCCGCAGTAGTTCTGGGTCGCGCCCGACCTGTCGTTCGAACGATCGAATTTTCGGTCCCCGTTCGGCCGATGAGCCGCGGGAACCGCTTTCACCTCGCTGTATTCCGAGATTCCGTCACACATCTGAGTTAGTGTGATCGGCGTCATCCCGAGTTGGACGGTCGTCTAGGTCCGTCGCCGAGAGGAAATGTATGTCTGACAGAAGCGTTCGTCGTGTGGTGGGTGGTGTCAGCGCCCTGGCCGTTGCGGCCGGGTTCGCGGTGACCGCCGGTGTCGGTGTCGCGTCCGCGGCGCCCGGATCGGTGTCCTGGTCCGACGGCAACAGCAACTTCACTCGCACGGTCAGTGAGACCAACCCCGGCGAGGGTGACGTGATCACGGTGTCGAACAAGTTCGAGCGGAAGGCGCTGACCGTTCTCGAGATCGTCAACCAGGTCCGGGACGTGCATCCGGCCTGCCTGACGTACGTGGACGGTTCGGCGAAGGTGGACGGTTCGCCGCAGGGCCTGGAGAGCTCGGGCCCCGATTTCGCGCGGGTGGCGGGCAGTTGGACGGTGTACCCGAACATCGATCCGAAGTCGCACACGTTCGAGTTCTCGTACAAGGTCGGCGCGGGTTGCGATCGGGGTGTCGCGCTGCCGACGGGGATGACGTACGCCGGCTCGTTGGGCTCGGGCAACTACGCGACCAAGGGCCCGGCGATCACGGTCCGCAAGAACGTGTCGACCACGGCCCTCGCGGCGGTGTCGGGTGCGCAGGTGGGTCAGGTGTCCACGCTGTCGGCGACGGTGACCGGTGGCGCGGACGGTGACACGGTCGAGTTCTACGACGGTGCCGCGAAGCTGGGTACGGGTGCGCTGAACAACGGTGTCGCGACCTACGCGTGGACCCCGTCCACGCGCGGTGCCCACACCCTCGTCGCGAAGTACCTGAACACCGCGAAGGCCGATGCCTCGCAGTCCGCCGACCAGACCGTTCAGGTCTCGCAGTCGGACGCTGCCTCGACGACCACCCTGGCCGCGGTCTCCGGCGCGCAGGTCGGCCGCTCCACCGTGCTCAAGGCGAACGTGACCCCGGCCGCGGCCGGCGGCACCGTCACCTTCAAGGACGGCGCCGCGACGCTGGCCGAGGTTCCGGTTCCCGCCAACGGTGAGGCGACCTACACCTGGGTTCCGGCCACCGCGGGCAACCACGCCATCACCGCGACCTTCTCGGGCCGCACCGGCGTCACCGGCTCGACGGCCAACGCCTCGGTGTCCGTCGCCGAGCAGCCGGCGGGCAACGTCGCGTCCACCACCGTGGTTACCGTCGGCGCGAGCCCGAAGGTCGGTGCGGCGGGATCGGTTTCGGCCCAGGTCACTCCCGGTAACGCGGGTGGCACCGTCACCTTCAAGGACGGCAACACCGTGATCGCCACCGCCGACGTCGATGCGACCGGCCATGCGACCGCCGCGTGGACGCCCGCGAACGAGGGGCAGCGCGTCATCACCGCCGAGTACTCGGGTGGGTCCGGAGTCAACGCCTCGGCCGATCAGGTCTCGGTCCTCGTGGCCGCGGGTGCCGGCACCGGCGGCAGCGCTGACACCGGCAGCCTCGGCTCGCTGTTCGGTTCCTCGGGATAGTCAGACCGCACAAGGTAGTTCACCGATCCC
>NZ_JBHZAH010000075.1:0-24581 GCF_042754225.1 Rhodococcus sp. NPDC059234 | reverse complement strand
CCTCCACCGCGGCCTCCGCCGCCGCGGCCGCCTCGGCCGCGACGCGAGCGGCCTCCTCCGCGGCGACCTTGGCCGCCTTCGCCTTCTCCGCGAGTGCGGCCGAGTCCTGTCCCGGGCCACCGGAAGCGGTCGGATCCACCGTCATTCATGCCCTCCTCGAGGCGCAACGCCAGAAGTTTGTGTCCACCGCGAACCCTAACCGAGAACACCCTGACTACTGTGGATGCTCGTGCAGGACAAACTTGTGTGGATCGATTGTGAAATGACCGGACTGCGGCTCGGCACCGACAAGCTGATCGAGGTGGCCGCGCTGGTCACCGACAGCGACCTCAACATCCTCGGTGACGGTGTGGACATCGTCATCCATGCCGACGACGCCGCGCTCGCCGACATGCCGGACGTGGTCAAGGAGATGCACGCGCGGTCCGGGCTCACCGAGGAGGTCCGCGCCTCCACGGTCACGCTCGAGGAGGCCGAGCGCCGCGTACTCGCATACATCCGTGAGCACATCCCCGCCGCGGGCACCGCGCCGCTCGCGGGCAACTCGATCGCCACCGACCGCGGATTCATCACCCGGGACATGCCCGCGCTCGACGAGTACCTGCACTACCGGATGATCGACGTCAGCTCGATCAAGGAACTGTGCCGGCGCTGGTACCCGCGGATCTACTTCGGCCAGCCGGAGAAGGGCCTCTCGCACCGGGCCCTCGCCGACATCAAGGAGTCGATCCGCGAACTGAAGTACTACCGGCGTACCGCGTTCGTCGCCGACCCCGGCCCGTCTACCAGCGACATCGCCGCCGTCGTCGAGGATCTGGGCGCCGTTTAGAAACCGATTGGCTAGTTGGCCCCGGGACACGCTACTATCGTCCACGCTGCTGACGCACAGCCCCACAAGGGGCGGAGCGTCGGAAAGCGATGGTGACCGTAGTTCAGTTGGTAGAGCACCAGGTCGTGATCCTGGCTGTCGCGGGTTCGAGTCCCGTCGGTCACCCGAAGAAAGGCCCCCGACTCCGGTCGGGGGCCTTTCTCGTTCCACGGGCCGTGCGGGGGTGTGACGCGTCACGCGGCGACGTTGCCGGCCTTCCACGTCGCCCACGGGATGTTCCAGTCGCCGAGGCCGTCGACACCCGACAGCGTGCCGCCGACGGTGTTCTTCACGATCGCCAGGTCACCGCGCTTGGTGTTGTCGTACACCCACTTCGCGTCGGCCGGGCTGAGGTTCAGGCAGCCGTGGCTGGTGTTCGTGTAGCCCTGCTGCCCCACCGACCACGGTGCGGAGTGGAAGAAGATGCCGCTGTAGGACATTCGGGTCGCCCAGTCCACCGGCGTCTTGTAGCCCTGCGCCGAGTTCACCGGCACCCCGTAGGTCGACGAGTCCATCACCAGGTTCGCGAACCGGTCACCGATGATGTAGACGCCGTTGTCGGTGGGCGTGCTGTCCTTGCCCATCGACGTCGGCATGGTCCGCACCACCTCACCGTTGCGCTCGAAGGTCACCTGCTTGGTGTTGTCGTCCGCGGTCGCGATCATCGCGTCCCCGATCCGGAACTGCGCGTGCTCGTTCGACTGGCCGAACAGGGTGCCGCCGAGGTTGCGACCGAAGACGTTGACGTCGACCGTCACCGCCGTGCCCGGGGCCCAGAACTTCTCGGGCCGCCACCGGACCTCGCGGTTGTTGACCCAGTAGAAGGCGCCCTCGACGGGTGGGTTGGTGACGACGGTGATGGCGTCCTGCGCGGCCTTGCGGTCGGGGATGTTCTCGTCGAACTGCACGGCGACCGGCTGCCCGATCCCGACCACCTCACCCTCGGTCGGCAAGACGTACGGCTTGGCGAGGTTGCCCGGCGAGCTGGTGGTGAAGTTCGAGGTGACCGTGCCGGTACCGCCGAGACCGAAGGCGTCCGCCTTCAGCCGGTAGTGACCGTTGTAGACCAGCGGCGCGGTGTTCACCCAGGACCTTCCGTCCGGCGCGATGGCGCCGGGCACGGGCACGCCGGACTCGTCGACGAGGGTGACCGCAGACAGCTTCCCGTCCCCGACGACCACGGTGACCGGGTCCCCCGGCGAGTGCCCGACCGCACCGTCCGGCACCACGGACGTCAGCTTGGGCTTGATCAGCTCGGCGACCGGGTTCACGTCGATCGCGACGGTCGGCGCCGCCGACGCACTGCCACCCGACGGCACCGTGCACCCCGAAACCCCCAGGACCAGGGCCGCTGCCCCCAGCGCCACCACGCCCAGCGAAACCCGCTTCATCGTCGCTCCACCCCACTTCACCAACAGGTCCAGACCGGGCCACCGACAGTGCCGACCGCCCCGACCCGCGAACACAAATGATCCCAGCCGGCCGCGGCGCCGACCCACGGCGCCCCTGACGACGGCGATAACGTTCACATTGCAATCGACTTCGGGCCACCAGGCGTTACCGGATACCGATCCTGACCAGCCGATTTCACTTCTGGCGCCCACTCCTGTTAATGTTCCTTTCGCACCGAGCGCGAGGGAACGAGCGCGAGACGCACATGCGCCATTAGCTCAATTGGCAGAGCAGCTGACTCTTAATCAGCGGGTTCGGGGTTCAAGTCCCTGATGGCGCACCGCAAACAAGCCCCAGTCCTCGGACCGGGGCTTGTTTGATTTCGTGTCGCACACGCGGCGCGGGCGCCATTAGCTCAATTGGCAGAGCAGCTGACTCTTAATCAGCGGGTTCGGGGTTCAAGTCCCTGATGGCGCACCACGAGTTACCCCCGGCGGCCCCGCCCGGCCGTCCGATCACCGACCAGCGAAGTGCCGGCGTAGCCGGGTGTGCCGGTGCGCGAAGAATCGAGCGATCCCCCGGGCGACCAGGCTCGGCAGGCCCGGCACCCGCGCGAGCGGTGCCCGCAGTTCGAACGTGACGCGATCGTGCACGGCGGTCCGCGTCGGATCCAGTGCCGTCAGCGTCCGCTCGTGCTCCCAGGAACGCATCGAGGCCATCGACGAGTGCTCGTGGAATCGGCGTCCCGGCTCGATCGAGAGCAACATCAGGTCGTCGTAGTCGAACGGCACGACACCGAAGAGGAACAGCCAGCACCGACCGACCCGCCGACCCACCGGCACGGTGTCCACCCGAAGGTCCCGCATCCCCCGCGGCGCCGCCATCCGCAGCACCGGCAGCATCTCGTCGTTGATGCCCTCCGCGGTGACGATGCGCGCCCACACAGCATCGGACGAGGCCTCGACGACCGAGGTCCGTTCCAGCACGCGGGTTCGGGTGGACACCGTCGCGCCTACCGGAAGATCTTGCGCACCACCAGCAGTGCGACCAGTGCGCCCGCGCCGATCAGCGCGAACCTGACGGGCGGCTCGTTCACCTTGGCGAGCACGGCGATCTTGGTGTTCTCGACCAGACGCTTCGGGTTGGTCCGCACGCTCAGCTCGTCGAGGGTGCTCGCGAGTTGGCTGCGGGCCCGCTCGATGTCTCGCTCGATGCTCTCGGTGTCCCTGGGCACGTGAATCCCACTTCCTGTCGTCTGTCGATCTGCTTGCCATGACCGTACCGGTGCGCCCGGCACCGCCGTAGCCAGGAACGCCCGACGGCGGAAACGAAGTAGCCTGACGACCGTGACCGAGAACAACCGGCTCGCCGCCGGAGACACCGCGCCCAGCTTCACCCTCCCCGATGCCGACGGTAAGGAGGTGTCGCTGACCGACTACCGCGGACGCAAGGTCATCGTCTACTTCTACCCCGCCGCCAGCACGCCCGGCTGCACCAAACAGGCCTGCGACTTCCGCGACAACCTCGCCGAGCTGAACGGGGCCGGCCTCGACGTCGTCGGGATCTCACCCGACAAGCCCGCCAAGCTCGCCAAGTTCCGCGACACCGAGGAACTGACCTTCCCGCTGCTCTCCGACCCCGACAGGACCACCCTCGCGGCGTGGGGCGCGTTCGGCGAGAAGACCATGTACGGCAAGAAGGTTCAGGGCGTCATCCGCTCCACCTTCCTCGTCGACGAGAACGGCAAGATCGAGGTCGCGCAGTACAACGTCCGCGCGACCGGCCACGTGGCCAAGCTGCGGCGCGACCTGTCCGTGTAGCCCGTCAGCGGGTGTCGGCGAACCGCGTCAGGAACAACGCCTCCGCGACGGCGAGGTTCTCGATCTCGGACGGGTCGACGCTCTCGTTGGGCGCGTGGATCAGGCAGCGTGGTTCCTCGACGCCGAGCATCACCAGTTCGGCGCCGGGGACCTCACCGGCGAAGACGTTGCAGAGCGGGATCGAGCCGCCCTGCCCGACGGTGCCCATCGCCTTGCCGAACGCCTCCGCCATCGCCGCGCCGAGCGCCGCATAGCCCGGCCCGTCGGTGCTGGCGCGGAACGGGGCCCCGAGTTGCTCCGGATCGACGGTCACCTTGGCGCCCCACGGCGCCGCGGCGAGCAGATGTGCAGTCAGCGCGTCCTGCGCCTTCTTCGGGTCCATGCCCGGCGGCACCCGCAGATTCAGCCGGGCGGACGCCCGCGGCTGGATCGCGGCCGCCGACCCGACGACCGGCGGGCAGTCCATCCCGAGGATGGTCAGCGCGGGCCGTGCCCACACCCGGTCCGCGACCGACCCGGTCCCGGCCAGCTCCACCCCGTCGAGCACACCGGCATCGGTCCGGAACTGATCCTCGGCGTAGTCCACCCCCGACCAGGCCTGGCCGGACTCGAGGCCGTCGACGACGGTGTTGCCGTCCGCGTCGCGCAGGGTGGAGAGCATCTGCACGAGGGCCGCCATCGCATCCGGGGCCGGCCCGCCGAACATCCCCGAATGCACCTCGCCCGCCAGCGTTTCCACGTGCACCACGACGTTCGCCAGACCACGGAGGGTGACGGTCGCGGTGGGCTGCCCCACCTCGGCGTTCCCGGTGTCGACGACCAGGATCATGTCGGCCTGGAACAGGTCGGGCCGTTGCTGGACGAGCGCCTCCAGTCCGCCCGTGCCCATCTCCTCGGACCCCTCGGCGACGATCCGGATCCCCACGGGAAACGGCGTGCCGAGAGCCCGCAGCGCGAGCAGATGCATGACGATATTGCCCTTGCAGTCCGCAGCACCCCGGCCGTACCAGCGCCCGTCCTTCTCCGTGAGCTCGAACGGAGATGTGTGCCACTTGCCTTCGTCGCCGGGCGGCTGAACGTCGTAGTGGCAGTACAGCAGGACCGTCGGCGCGCCGTCGGGACCGGGCTGGTGCCCGACGACCGCGTCCGAACCGTCCGGGGTCTCGATCAACTCGACGTGGCCGATGCCCGCCGCGACGAACGCGTCCTTGACCCAGCTCGCCGCGCGACGACACTCCTCGGGTGGGAACTGGCGCGAGTCGGCCACCGACCGGAAGCCGACCAGAGTGGCGAGTTCGTCTCGGGCCGTGGGCATCAGGGCCTGCACCTTGGAGCGGATCTCGTCCACCGTGGCCGTCATGTCCGTCACCGTTTCCTCCTCCAGTGTGCCGGCCGGGTGCCGGTCACTCGTCCGTCAGTTTCAGGTCGTCGGCGTACCGGTCGAAGCCGCTCAACTCGTCGGGGCAGTACACCTCGATGACGAGACGCGCGCCTTCGACCAGGTTGCGCGTCGCGATCACCGGGCGCTGCCCCGGTCCCGCGGCGCCGTTGACGATCTGCTGGTCGAAGGTGCCCTCCCGCAGGGAGTTGCCGGGATCCGTGCACGCCGCTCCCCCGTCCACCCCCAGCACCCTCGCGGTGGCGTTCACCTCGATCGTGCCCAGCCCCGCCTGCTGGTAGCGCAGTGCCAACTCGGTGGCCTTGGAGTCGGCCTCGGCGCTGCGCTTGTTGTTGTCGAATGCGACCAGACCCCACACCGCCAGCCCCACGAACAGCGCGAAGGCGGTGAGGTAGATGATCAGGTGGGTGTTCTCGGGGCGGGTGTGCAGGTCGTCCACGGCGGCGACGTTGACGCCGTCGTCGGGTCCCGTCGGGGTGCCGGACGTGGTCATCACGCCTCCTCTGCCTTGAGAGCGGCGAGCGGGTCGACCGTCACGTCCTGTTTCCAGGACGGTTTGCGCAGCGCCAGGATCAGCAGGGGCAGCCCCAGCCCCACGATGCCGAAACCGCCGCCGACGATCAGCACGTAGACGAACACGCTGCCGCCGCCGAACTGGGACGGCGGGACGAATCCGATGCAGAACGCGGCGATGCTCGAGAGGATGCCGACCCAGCAGAGCAGGAACAGCGCGGGTGCCCGGTAGCCACGAGGATGGTCCGGCTTGTTGCGCCGCAGCCGCATCGCCGCGGCGAACATGAGCACGTACACCACCAGGTAGACCTGCGTGGTGATCACCGACAGGATCCAGTAGGCACTGGACACCTCCGGGATGAACGCGTACAGCAGCGCGATCAGCGTGGTCACCGCGCCCTGCGCGACGAGGATGTTCTGCTGGATGCCGTGCTTGTTCAGCCGCTGCAGCACCGGGGGCAGGAAGCCGTCCTGACGGCCGATCATCAGCAGGCCCTTGGACGGCCCGGCCAGCCAGGTCAACATGCCGCCGAGCGACGCCGCGATCAGCATCAGCGCCAGAATGGGTGTGGCCCAGCCGAATCCGAAGTGCGCGAAGAAGGTGTCGAAGGCCTGCATGACGCCCGCGGTGAGCGAGAGCTTCTCGGCGGGCACCACCCAGCTGATCGCGATCGCGGGCAGGATGAAGATCCCCAGCACCAGCCCCATCGCCACGAACATCGCCCGCGGGAACTCGCTGGCGGGCTTGCGCAGACTCGAGACGTGCACCGCGTTCATCTCCATGCCCGAGTACGACAGGAAGTTGTTGACGATCAGCACCAGGCTCGCGATTCCGGTCCAGGCCGGCAGCATCGCGCTGAACTCCATCGGCGCCGCCGAGGGATTGCCCTGACCGAGGAACACGACGCCCATCACGATGAGCAGCGCGCCGGGGATGAGGGTGCCGAGAATCAGACCCGCGCTCGACAGACCGGCGACGGCCTTCATGCCGCGCGAGGAGACGAAGACCCCGGTCCAGAAGAGCGTCACGATGATGATCGCGGTGTAGAGCCCGTTCGAGGCCAGTGCCGGATTCACCACGTACGCAAAGGTGCTCGCGACGTAGGCGAGCAGCGTCGGGTAGTAGAAGATCGTCATCGCGAACTGGCACCAGACGGCGAGGAAGCCCAGCTTGGCCGAGAGCCCTTCGCCCACCCAGCGATAGACGCCGCCGGACCAGCCGGAGGCGAGTTCCGCTGAGACCAGCGAGGTGGGCAGCAGGAACACGATCGCCGGCACCACGTAGAGGAACACGCAGGCGAGGCCGTACACGGCCATGGACGGCGCCGAGCGCAGGCTCGCAACCGAACTGGTCGTCATCATCGCGAGTGCGATCCAGGTGATGTACTGCTGCCTCGGCGCGGTCGGCACCCCCCGCGCCTTCGTCGAACTCGACTCCCCGGCAGTGTCCACGCTCATCGCTACACCATCCCGTCGGACAGGCCGCCGTCCCGACGTGCCCGGGCGACCGTTGGCTTCACTCCGCACTATTCACGCCGCAAGGCGAACGCGCAGCGGTGCAACCGAATCGAGACACGATTTCACCCGGATCGGGTGAGCCGTCGGACGCCCCGTCAGCGGTGTTCGTCGATCAGCTTCTCGATGCCGTCGAGCAGCAGGTCGAGCGCGAAGGTGAAGTCCGCGTCGTCCCATTCGATGTCGGGGTCGGTGTCGAAGGCACCCGCCGCGACGGCGCCGGTCAGGTGGGGGAACCTCGCCGGATCCAGCAACTGCGGCAGCAGTGCCCCGTAGGCCACCTCCTCGGTCGAGGGCGTGGAGGCGATGTCGGCGGCGAAGCGCGCCCGGCCGATCACGTACAGCGAGGTGTTCACGACGACGGTGAATTTCAGTGCCGGAGGCAGCGTCGTTGCGGCCAAGGCACCGAGTCCGGCGTCGAGCCAGGCCATGTTGTTCGGCCCGGTCGGCACCGCGGTGATCGGCAGCTGCAGCCACCACCGGTGCCGCAGCAACGCCTCGTACTCGGCGGTGGCCCAGTGCGCCAGCGCATCCCGCCACGGCGAACCGGGCTCGATGTGCGGCGCCGGACCCACCACCCGATCGGTGACCAGCTGGATCAGCTCGTCCTTGCTCTTGACGTACCGGTACAGCGACATCGTGGTGAACCCGAGCTGCTTGGCCAGGCGCGCCATCGACAGTGCCGACGCGCCCTCCTCGTCGGCGAGTTCGATCGCGGCGTCGAGGATCTGCTCGATGCTCAGCCCCCGCCGCGGCCCCCGACTGCCCGGTTCGGCGAGCCCCCAGGCGAGCTTGACGGTGCGGGGCAGGTCCCCCGTCGCCGCGGTGTCCGCACCACTGCTGTCCATGTCCGCACTGCTCCCGTCGTCACCCTCTTGCGCTCATCGTAAAACTGTGTACGTTATAAACCGAAGTGTACGACATACACAGTTTCCGATTCCGGGAGAAGGCAGATGACTCACGACGAACCCACCGGGGCGATTCACGTCTCCGGCCTCACCAAGACCTACGGCGACCACACCGTGCTCGACGGCCTCGACCTGCACGTGCCCGCGGGCCGGATCTTCGCCCTGCTCGGTGCGAACGGTGCGGGCAAGACCACCACGGTGCGCATCCTGTCCACGCTGCTCCCCTTCGACGCCGGCCAGGTGACCGTCGCCGGACACCCGCTGCCCGGCGCCGCGCGGGCGGTGCGCCGCAGCATCAGCGTGACCGGCCAGTACGCGGCGGTCGACAAGGTGCTCACCGGCCGGGAGAACCTCACGCTCGTGGCCGAGCTCAATCACCTCGGCCGCAGCGAGGCGCGCCGCCGCACGGCGGAACTGCTGGACCGGTTCGACCTCGTCGACTCCGCCGACCGGCGCTCCTCGACCTACTCGGGCGGCATGGCCCGCCGACTGGACCTGGCGATGAGCCTGGTCGCGCACCCGCAGGTGGTGTTCCTCGACGAACCGACCACCGGACTCGATCCGCGCAGCCGACGTGAGATGTGGTCCGTCATCCGCGAACTCGCCGACGGCGGGGTCACCATCTTCCTCACCACGCAGTACCTCGAGGAGGCCGACCAGCTGGCGGACCGGATCGCCGTCATCGACGGCGGCCGGATCGTGGCCGAGGGCACTCCGGGCGAGCTCAAGCAACTGGTCGACGGCGGCCACGTGGAACTGCAGTTCGCCGACCGGGCGCAGTTCGACCTCGCCGCGCGCGCCCTGCCCGGGGCGGTCACCGACGACGGCACCCTGACCGTCGAGGTACCCACCGACGGCAGCGTCGCCTCCCTCAAGGCCCTGCTCGACCGGATCGACTCCCCCGAGATCTCGGTCGAGAAGTTCGCCCTGCACACCCCCGACCTCGACGACGTCTTCTTCGCACTCACCGGCGCGCCGCGCGTGACCGGCTCCACCTCGACGAAAGCAGCAGTCCGATGAGCACCCACACCGACGCCGGATTCCGCTCCGTCGCAGCCGATTCCACGGTGATGCTGCGACGCAACCTCAAGCACGTCCTGCGCAGCCCGGACACCATGCTCATGGCGGTGGCACTGCCGATCATGCTCATGCTGCTGTTCGTGTACGTCTTCGGCGGTGCGATCGACACCGGTACGGAGTACATCGACTACGTCGTCCCCGGAATCATCCTGCTGTGCGCGGCATTCGGCGCCTCGACCACCGCGGTCAGCGTGTCCACCGACATGACCGAGGGCATCATCGACCGGTTCCGGACGCTGCCCATCGCGCAGTCGTCCTTCCTCACCGGTCACGTGCTCGTCAGCGTGGTCCGCAACCTGGTGACCACGGCGATCGTCATCGCGGTGGCGCTGCTGATGGGCTTCCGCCCGACCACCGACCCGCTGAAGTGGCTGGCGGTCCTCGGCGTGATCGGGATCTTCATCTTCGGCCTGTCGTACCTGTCGACGGCGCTGGGGCTGCTCGCCGAGAATCCTGAGGCGGCGAGCGGGTTCACCTTCGCGATCATGTTCCTGCCCTACGTGAGCAGCGCGTTCGTGCCCGCCGACTCGATGCCGACGTGGCTGCAGTGGTTTGCCGAGAACCAGCCGGTCACCCCCGTCATCGAAACCGTCCGGGGGCTGCTGATGGGCACCGAGATCGGCAACAGCGCCTGGTTGGCGCTCGCCTGGTGCGCCGCGATCAGCGTGGTCGGTTTCGTCTGGTCCACCGTGCTGTACCGCCGGCGCGTCGCCGCCTGACCGACCTCCCCCGACTTCGCAGAGATATCCGATACTCGGAGAAACACCGAAGTCGGGGGTTCGTCGAATCCGGCACCGGTGACGGTTAACCTGGACAGGTGGACGCCATGACCAGCAGCCGAGCCTTGCGGCGCGCGGACCCGGCCCTGGAGTCGGGAACCGTCGACCCGGCCGCACCGTCGGCGGGAGCCGACGACTCAACGGCGCTGTCGGCCCCCGACGCGCCGCAGGAACTGCTGCCCCGCAAGCGGCCTACGCAGGAACGCAGCCGTCGCAAGTTCGACGCGCTGCTGGCGTCGTCGCGGGAACTGCTCACCGAGGTCGGCTTCGAGTCGTTCACCTGCGAGGAGGTTGCGTCCCGCGCGGACGTGCCGATCGGCACGCTGTACCAGTTCTTCGCCAACAAGTACGTCATCGTGTGCGAACTGAACCGGCAGGACTTCACCGCGGTGCGCGACGAGCTCGAGCAGTTCAACGGCGAGGTCCCGTCGCTGGACTGGCTCCGATTCCTCAACAACTTCGTCGACCACCTTGCGAAGCTGTGGACCTCCGACCCATCCCGGCGCGAGGTGTGGCTGGCGATGCAGTCCACACCCTCGACCCGGGCCACCGGCAAGATCCAGGAGAAGGCGCTGGCCGGGCAGATCGCCCTGATGCTGGCCCCGCTGACCCCCCGCACCGGGCGCGACCGCCGGATCATGATGGCCGAGGTGCTCGTGCACGTCGTGTACTCGATGCTCAACTTCTCGGTCCAGGACGGCCAGTCGCACGCCGACGCCGTCGACGAACTCAAGCGGCTGATGGCCGCGTACCTGCTCGTTGCGGAAAAGGAATCGCGCCCGAACTGACCGGGGCCGCGGTCAGGTCGAGCTGGGGGTCTGGGCGGCGGCCTCGTCGTAGCCGCCGCGGGCGGACCCGCGCAGCGCCGCGACGACGGTGATCGTGGCCGCGGCGAAGATCATGACCGCGGAGACCAGCAAGGCGGTGTCGAGCCCGGCGTGGAACGCCGCGTAGGTGGCGTGGATGACCTTGTCCACGATCGGCCCGTACGCCGCCGACGCCGCCGCGTCCCCGCCGGCAGGCACCGTGCCCTTCTCGATGGCGTCGATGACGATGGACTGGAAGTTCACCGGGACGTCGAGCTGGTTCAGCCTGCCGGTCAGGTCGGTGGTCAGGTGCGCGTTGACCAGGGCGCCGAGCGCCGCGACCCCGACCACCGCCCCCACCTGACGCATCGTGTTCGTCGCGGCCGCCGCCATGCCCGAGTGCGCGGCGGGCACCCCCGTCAGCACCGCCGACGTCAACGGCACCACCGCGATCCCGAACCCGAGCCCGGCCACCGCCAGCGCCGTCACCAGCGGGGTGACCTCGGGGCTCTCGCTCAAACAGGCTCGGGTCAACAGGATTCCGACCCCGCCGAGCACACACCCCGCGATCATCGGCACCGCGGCGGCACTGCGCGCCACCCAGAAGCCGCAGGCCGCCGCACCCGCGACGATCGCCACCGCCATCGGCAGAAAGACTGCGGCCGTGCGCATTCCGGAATAGCCCACGACCTCCTGCAGGTACAGCGCGGCGAAGAAGAAGATCGAGAAGACACCGAAGTAGACGGCGAACGCGACGACCAGGGCGCTGCGCACCATCGGCGGTCGCAGGAACCGGAAGTTCAGCATCGGGTTGCGCGCCCGCATCTCCACCGCGACGAAGGCGAGCAGCGCGAACGCGCCCACGACGAACAGCGTCACCACCGACGTCGCGGCGTAGCCGACGCCCTCGCCCGAGATCCCGGCATAGATGACGCAGCCGAGGAACGCCGAACCGAGCACGAAACCGGCCAGGTCCAACGGCCCCGGTTGCGGATCAGCGCTCTCCGGCACGAACCGGAGCGCCGCGACGAACAGCACCGCACCCAGCGCGAGGTTGAACCAGAACACCGCACGCCAGTCGAACGCGCCGACCAGCAGTCCGCCGATCACCGGGCCGAGCGCCAACGCCAGACCGGAGACCCCGGCCCACGCGCCGAGCGCCCTCGCCCGCTCCGCCCGGTCTGGATAGATGTGCCGGATCACCGACAGCGTGCCGGGCTCGGACGCGGCCGCACCCACCCCCATCACCGCTCGGCCGACGATCAGCGCCGCGACGGTCGGGGCCAGCGCGGACACCGCCGAGCCCGCGCAGAACACGACGATGCCGACGACCATCACCCGCTTGCGGCCCCACCGGTCGCCGAGCGATCCGGCGGTGAGCATCAGGCTCGCGAAGACCAGCGTGTACGCATTGACCACCCACTGCAGCGAGATCACCCCGGCATGCAGGTCGGACTGCACACTGGCGAGGGTCACGCTGACGATCGTGGTGTCGAGGAAGGTCAGGAACAACACCGCGCAGACGGTCGCCAGCGCGACGCGGGGACTGGCCGCCGCGCCCAGTCGGATGTCGGCGTCGGAGGTCATGGGGTCCCTAACTCGGTGCCGCAGCCGTGGTCGGCGACGCGCAGACCGGGGGCGGGTTGCCCTCGAGAGTGAGCAGCGCGCAGAACGTCGACTGCGCAACCTTCCAGGTGCCGTCCACCTCGACCGCCTCGCCCGTCTGGTCCGGCAGCACGGGCTTGCCGTCCAGCAGGACCGTGTAGGTGACGGTGGCATGGCCCGGCGAGTCCAGATCGACCGTCGACACGGTCGCGGTGGCGCCCTTCGCGATCGGCGAATCGGCCTGGGCGTTGACGGTGTCGGCGAACGCCTGCCCGTTCTGGACCAGCGTGATCTTCTCGGCAGCGGCGGTGTCGCCGGAGAAGAACGCGACGAAGGCGTCGGTCACCGCGGCGCGGGCGTCGCTCCCCGCGGCCGCCGACGGCGGTGTGGTGCCCGACGGTGCGCCCTCGTTCGAGCCGCCGCAGCCGATCGTCGTCAGCGCGAGGACCGCCCCGAATCCGAGGGCCGCCACCACCCGAACCGGCACCGGGTCACTCCGTGTCCTGTCGAGCATGATGCGCCCTTCCGGCGGACACCGGACCGGGGACGACAGTTCGCCCGCTGGGCGTCCACCTGTGGTTCATCGTCGGAAGACTTCGAACAGCCTCGCCCTTCGTTCTACGCCGATGCACGGGCGGTGTCCGGCCGTTGGGCCATCGCGTTCGCCGCCCGGCCGACATACGCGAACGGACCGTCCGGTGCCGGGTGGCACCGAACGGCCCGTTCCGAACCCGGAGGCTCCAGCGGTCGGGTAGGTCAGCTCCCGCCGGGAACCACGATGTCCGGTTCCTCGATCACGACCATCGCGCCCGCCATGTCACCGTCGTGGGTCAGCGACAGGTGAATGATCGCGCCGGGCAGGAACTGCGCGGCCTCGTCGTGCAGCTTGATGGTCGGCCGGCCCCACGCGTCGTTGATCACCTCGATCTGTGCGTAGGCGTTGTCGCCGACCGCCGGCGGGCGGGCGAAGCGGGACGCCGCCCAGGCCTTGATCACGGCCTCCTTCGCCGCCCAGCGGACCGCGTAGTGCCGCGCCGGGTCGGTGCTCTTGGACTCGCAGTAGCGCCGCTCCCCCGGCCGGAAGCTCGACTTCATCGCCGTGCCCGGCCGGGACAGCTGCTCCGCGAACTCGGAGACGGTGACCAGGTCGAAACCGATTCCCAGGATTGCCATCTAGTTGCACCCCGGCAGTCCGGACCGGTACACCTCGTCGTCGCCGAGGCGCGCGTCCTCGGTGAGCAGGACGTCCGCCTCGAGCTGGCGGGCCGCCTTCGCGGGCACCGCGTCCCCGCCGAAGCGACGATCCGCCGGCCGCTCGTAGAGATCCGCGCCGCCGCACATCGCCGATGCGAGTCGGCGCTGCCCCTCGACCGTGCGCTGCCGCGACTGCTCGAGGTAGTCGGCCCGCCGATCGGCGGGGATCGACTCGACGAACGCCTGCGGGTGCACGACCGCGATCAGCCCGGACACGTGGCCGAAGCCGAGGCTCGTGAGCAGGCCCGCCTTGAGCGGGAACCGCTCGCCGAAGCGCAGCGGCTCGCGCGCCCACACCAGGTGCGAGAACTCCGCCATCTTGTCGTCGACGCAGTCCAGGCTGCGGTTCGGCGGGATGACGCCCTGCCCGAGCACCTGGCACAGGCCGATCAGCTGGAACGCCGCGGCGCCGCCCTTGGCGTGACCGGTCAGCGACTTCTGGGAGATGACGAACAGCGGTGCACCCGCGCTGCGACCCAGTGCCGACGCCAGCCGCTCGTGCAGCTCGGCCTCGTTGGGATCGTTTGCGGCCGTGGAGGTGTCGTGCTTGGACACCACCGAGATGTCGTCCGCCGTGACACCGAGCGCATTCAGCGACAGCGCCAGCTGCGAGTCCTGCCCGCCGCGACCGGCGCCGAGGGCGCCGATACCGGGGGCCGGGATCGAGGTGTGCACGCCGTCGGCAAAGGAACCCGCCCACGCCACGACACCGAGTACCGGCAGTCCCATCTCGAGCGCCAGGTCACCGCGCGCCAGCAGGATGGTGCCGCCGCCCGCCGACTCGACGAACCCGCCGCGACGACGATCGTTGGCGCGGGAGTAGCGGCGCTCGTCGATGCCCTTGGCCGCCATGTCCTCGCTCTTCGCGGTCGCGGACATGTCACCGAAGCCGACGATGCCCTCGATGCCGAGGTCGTCGAAGCCGCCGGCGACCACCAGCTGTGCCTTGCCGAGCCGGATCTTGTCCACGCCCTCCTCGACGGAGACCGCCGCCGTGGCGCAGGCCGCGACCGGGTGCACCATCGCGCCGTAGCCGCCGACGTACGACTGGACCACGTGCGCGGCAATGACGTTCGGCAGCGCCTCCTGCAGGATGTCGTTCGCCCGCGACTCCCCCAGCAGGGTGTCGATGTAGAGCGAACGCATGGAGGTCATGCCGCCCATGCCGGTGCCCTGGGTGTTGGCCACCGTGGACGGGTGCACCCAGCGCAGCAGCTCCGACGGGGTGAAGCCGCCGGTGAGGAACGCGTCCACCGTGGTGACCAGGTTCCACAGGCCGACCCGGTCCACCGACCCGGCCATGTCCGCGGGGATGCCCCACCTGGTGACGTCGAAACCGGTCGGGATCTGGCCGCCGACCGTGCGGGTCAGCTTCGCCTTGCGCGGCACCCGGATCTCGGTGCCGGCCCGGCGGGTGACCTGCCAGTCGCCGGTGTCGGGCTGCTGCGACGCGACGGTGTGCTCGGGGTCGGAGTCGACGAAGGCACGTGCCTCCGCCTCCGAGCCGACCACGAAGCTCAGGTCCTTGTCCAGGAACACCGAGGTCAGCAGCGGCGCGGTGTTGTCGACCATGGCGCCCTCGTCGACGTAGGTGCGGATACCGCACCGCTCGACGACGGCGTCGTGGTACCGGTCGGCAATCTCGGCCTCGGGCACCAGTTCCCCGGTCTCGGCGTCGTACCAGCCGGCCACCGGATCGGACTCCCACGCGACCAGCCCGGTGTTCCAGGCCAGTTCGAGCACGCCCGCCGCCGACAGCTGCTCGTCGACCTCCATCTCGAAGCGGGTGCGCGCGGAACCGTAGGGTCCGAGCTCGCCCGCGCCGACGATGACGACCAGGTCGGACGGGTTGACGTCCAGCTCCGGCCAGGCCGGTGCGGGCAGCGCGTCGGAGATCCGCGGCGGTGCGGGCAGCGCGTCGACGGTGTCGACCGCGTCGTCCTCGGACTCGTCTGCGGTCGCCTTCTCCGCGTCGGCCGCCTCGCGGGCGAGGGCCACCAGGTCCAGGTCGACCTCCGCCAGGCCACCGGTCAGGTCCAGCTGGACCGGCTCGACGGCGGCCGCAGCCACGGTCTCCGGACTGCAGACGGCCAGGAGCTGCTCGGCCATCTCGTCGGTGGACCAGGTGCGCACACCCTTGGCCTCGACCGCGTCGACCATCGGGTCGTTGCCGCCCATCAGCCCGGTGCCACGCACCCAGCCGATCAGCGCGTGCACCAGGGTGACCCGCTCGGCCCAGGTCCGCTCCGCGTTCCAGCGCTTGACCACCGCGTCCAGCGCGGCCTTCGACTCGCCGTAGGCGCCGTCGCCGCCGAACAGGCCCCGGTTGGGCGAGCCCGGCAACACCACGTGCAGGTGGGTGTCCACGTCACGGTCGTAGCCGATCTTCGACAGTCCGCCGATCAGCCGCTCGACCGACCACAGCAGCACCCGCATCTCCATCTCGGCGCGAGCGCCTGCGTCGGAGAGCTCGCCGCCGACACGCGGCGCGGCGAACGGGAACAGCAGCGTCGGGGTGACGGCCTCCTTGACGAGCTTCTTGGCACCGCCCGCGGTCTCCGTCTGCTCCTCGCCGATCCAGGAGATCAGCGCGTCGACGTCGGCGTAGGACGCCATGTTGGCGGGAACCACCCACAGTGCGGCGCCGGCACGGGCGTTGGCGCGGTACAGCTTCCGGTAGAAGCCGAGCCGCTCGGAGTCCAGCCGGGAGGTGGTCACGAACACCGTGGCACCGCCGCGCAGCAGGCCGCCCGCGACCGATGCCGCGATGGAACCCTTGCTGGCACCGGTGACGACGGCGACCTGGTCCGACCACAGGCCGGTCTCGTCGCAGTCGGTGGCGGCCGCCTCGGCGATGGCGGTGTACGCGGCGACGAGGTCCTCGCGGCCCTCGGCTGCGGCGCGGTCTCGCCACCAGTTCGCATGCGTGGCAACGGTGTTGCCTGCGCCGGTGAAGTCCGCTTCCGTCACCGAGACCACGGTCGCGTGGTCGCCGACCCACAGCCTGGCCAGGTCCTCACGGGCGGTGGCCCAGCGGTCGTCGATCAGGACCGCCCTGCGGGCGTCGAACGCGGGCGCCACCAGACGCGGCCAGTCGGCGCCGAGCTCGGCCGAGACCAGGTCCACCAGCTCGGTGTCGTTGTCGGAGAACGCGGTAGCGGCCTCCTCGCTCAGGCCGAGCTGCTCGAGCACCAGTCGGGCCGCGGAGGCGAGCACGCCGTCACGGCCGGTGATGTGCTCGGTGAACTCGCCGAGCGCGGCCGCGTCGACGGTGCCGCCGGCCCCGCCGCCCGCCGCGGGCAGGGACACCGCGACACCACGTCGCGACGCCACCGACTGCACGGCCGCGTCGATCACCGCGTCCACCGCGGCGCCGTCGGAGAGCGCACCCTCGTGCAGCCCGCCGAGCGCGCCACCGCGAACGCTGGAGCCGTCCCGGGTGCCGAGCGCGACCTCGGCGGTAACATGCGACGCCCAGCCGGCGCCGAGCTCCCACACCTTGGACACCCGCTCGGCGATGGCGGCCGGGCGCTTGCCCGACGGCCCGAACACCTTGCGCAGGTGGTCGTTCAGCGAGTCGGTGAGCACCGGACCGAACGGCTTGTACGTCCGGGCCAGCTTGTTGACCGTGACGGCCAGCGAACCCATGTCCGCGTCCGCGGCACCGTCGATGGCGCCGAGCGAGAGCTCGGAGCCGAGGTCGACGAGCAGCTGGTTGCGGCGCGAGGACACGCCGTCGCACAGCGCCTCGATGGTGTCGGCGGGGCCGACCTGGTCGGGGCGGAGCTTGGTCCACAGTCCGATCAGCACGGCGGTGGCGTCGGACGCCGAGAACGCGATGTCGTCGGGGCGGGGTCCGCCGGACGGGGCCGCGGGGGCCGCGACCGGGGCGGCCGCGGCTGCGGGCGCCTCCGACACCACCTCGGCCGCCGGCTCGTCCTCTTCGACCGGTGCCGGGTCGGTGTCCGTGGAGTACACGACGCCGGCCTCGCGCTCGATGTTGAGCACCTCCACCGGGTTGCCGAAGCGACCGGGCAGCTTGAGGGTCTGCGAGGCCAGGTTCGCCACCGTCGGGACCGCGCCGAGACCGATCTCGACGAACCGCTCGATGCCGAGGCCGCCGTCGGACTCGTCGCCGAAGAGCAGGTCCTGCGTCTCGATCCACCGGACCGGGCTGGCGAACTGCCAGGCCAGCAGCTCGGCGAGCACGACGCGGGTCAGCGCGACCGGCTTCGCCGACCAGGTGTCGAAGTCCGCGAGGACCTCGGCCAACTGCTGCGACGGAACCAGGTCGGCGATCTCCTGGATGAACTCACGGCCCAGGTTGAACGGCTTGGGCACCAGGTTCGGGATGTACCGGCCGATGAGGATGGCCGGGTCGATCTCCTCGGGCAGCAGGTCCAGCAGGCGCCCACGGAAGTCGTCGACGCCGCCGCGCAGCACGGTGGAGTGGAACGGCACGTCGATGCCCGGGATCTGAATGTAGGCCCGCTTGCCGCCGAAAGCCTCTCGGCGCACGTCGATCTCGACCTCGAGCGCGTCGAGTCCGGCGACGGTGCCCGCGATCGCGTACTGCGAACCGCGCAGGTTCAGGTTCACGATCTCGAGGAACTCACCGGTCTCCGTGGCGACGCCCGCCACGAACTCGGCGAGGTCCTCGTCGGCGACACCGATCTGCGACGGCCGGATGGCGGCCAGCCGGTAGTTCGAGCGGCCCGCCGCATCGCGGGGCACCAGGGCGTGCATGGCCGACCCGCGCTGGAACACCACCTCGAGCACCGCCTCGAGCGGCAGCACCCCGGCGACCGCAGCGAGCGCGTTGTACTCACCGACCGAGTGGCCGGCCAGGTAGGAGTCCTCGACGAAGGCGCCGGACTCCCGCAGCTCCGCGACCTGCGCGACGCCGAGGGTGGCCATCGCGACCTGGGTGAACTGCGTCAGGTGCAGCACACCGTCCGGGTGCTTGTGCTCGACACCGCGAGCCTTGACGACGGTCGGGTTGTCGCGCACGACGGCGAGGATCGAGAAGCCCAGCGCCTCGCGGGTGTGCTTGTCGGCGCGGTCCCAGATGTCGCGGGCGGCCTTGGACCGGGCGCGGGCCTCGAGGCCCATGCCGGGCCGCTGGATGCCCTGGCCGGGGAACGCGTACACGGTCTTCGGTGCGGCGGTGCGGCCGGAGGCGACCATCACCAGTTCGCCGTCCACCCGGCACCCGACCTCGACGATCTCGGCGCCGCGGTCGTGGGCGATGCGGTCGACGCGCACGTCGATCTCGGCGCCCGGGCGAACCATTCCGAGGAAGCGGGCCGTCCAGGAGGTCAACCGTCGCGCGGGCACGGTCGCCGCCGGGTCCACGGCGATCACGACCTGCTGGGCCGCGGCCGAGAGCCACATGCCGTGCACGATCGGGGCGCCCAGGCCGGCGAGCAGCGCGGCGGCGTCGGAGGTGTGAATCGGGTTGTGGTCGCCCGAGACTCGCGCGAACGCGGCCATGTGACGGGGCGCCACGATGGTGGTCTGGCGACGGCGACGGCGCGGGGTGTCCACCGCGGCGTCGGTGAGGGAGCCGCCGGCGCGGGCCGGGTCGGCCAGTTCGCCCTTGCCGGTGCGGCCGCGAATTGCGAAGCGCTCCACCATCGTCGCGAAGGTCGGGGCGGCGGTGCCGTGCTCGCGCATCGCACCCACCTCGACCCTGACCTCGACGACGCGGCCCAGGTCGGTGTCGACGACCGACGCGCCCTCGGCCTTGACGGTGAGCACGCTGGCCTCGGTCGGGATCGACCCGACCAGGTTGACCGCGTGGTCGAGGTGGACCAGGTCGAGCATGCCCTCGATGGCGTGCACGCCATCCGC
Organism: Rhodococcus sp. NPDC059234; assembly: GCF_042754225.1. Lineage (NCBI taxonomy): Bacteria > Bacillati > Actinomycetota > Actinomycetes > Mycobacteriales > Nocardiaceae > Rhodococcus > Rhodococcus sp. NPDC059234. The sequence continues at coordinate 4,789 of NZ_JBHZAH010000075.1, read as the reverse complement.
GGACTGCGCGGCACCCAGCACCGCGAACACGGCCGGCCAGCAGGCGCCGACGATCACGTCCGGCACCGCGGAGGTGCCGGGCGACAGCGACTCCGGCAGCCCGGACGCGGTGACGCCGGCGTGGTCGGCGACCAGGTCCGGGATCCAGGCGACGTTCAGTCGCGCGACGTCGGCCTTGACGGCCGGCAGGTCCTGCCCCGCCGCCACGCCGAGCAGCGCGGACATGGCGGCCTCGGCGTCGGCCTCGGTGACGACCGGTGCGCCACCGTCGCGGGTGGAGGCGGGCACGGTCAGGGCGATCGTGACGGCGCGGTCGGCCGCCAGCGGCACCCGCAGCTCGACCCGCTCGGTGTCGAGCACGCGCAGGGTCGCGCCCGTCGGGGCGTGCGTCGACTCCTCGCCGCCGGAGCCGGTCCACTCGGCGAGGTCACCGAGACGGTGCACCGGGTTCCGGGTCAGGCGACCGGCCCACAGCACGTCCGGCGCCGACAGCACGACGCCCAGCAGACCCGCGGCATCCGCCGACGACCGGCGGCTCGCGACCTCGACCGGCGCGACACCGGCGGCGAGCAGCTCGTCCGTGGTCGCCCGCTCGAACCGGTCGAGCAGCGCGCCCACCGGCTCGTCGACCTCGGTGATACCGGCGACCGCGACGGTGCCGGGGATGATGCAGACCTGATCGGCCGAGTACCGCGCGTCGTGCGCCTGCCACAGCGAGTCGGACCGCCACCAGCGGCGCACGTCCTTGTCGATGACCGGCACGAAGTTGACGGGCTTGCCCGGGATCTTGCACAGCGAGGTGAAGAACGGCACGTCCGCCGGGTGCAACACGGTGGTCGCGGCGTCCGGGTAGGCGGCCTTCAGTGCGCACAGGGCGGCCTCGGGACGCTCGAGCGTCAGCTCGTCGGTGAACCGAGTTTCGATCGGGCCGCGGTCGTTGCGGTGCAGCCGCGCCTCGGCCCGCTGGAGCATCTCGGCGAAGCGGTCCCGCCAGGTGATGTCGAGCCAGACCGACTCGGTCGCCTCGGCGTAGGCCTGCGCCCAGTCGGTGCCGCAGTCGAATTCCTGGGCGGCGTCGATGCCGACGGCCAGCTCCAGGTAGCGGCGCAGCCAGCGCTCGTAGGTCATGGTCGCGACGTCGCCGAAGTACGGCTTCGCCGTGACGTCGAGCGCGGCGATGATCTCCTCGCGCCGCTGCGCGACGGCGTCGGCGTCGCCCGCGACCTCGTCGAGCAGTCGGCCGGTGCGGGAGGCCGCGTTGTCGATCTCGTGGATGTCGGCGCCGAGCTGGCTGCGGCCGGAGGCCATGCCGCCGGATGCGGTGCCCGCCCCGACCCAGTCCGGGGTGCCGGGGGTGTCGACGAGCAGCTGCTTGACCTCGGGGGCGGTGGTCGCCTCGAGGGTGGCCATCGCGGCGGTGCCGACGAGGATGCCGTCGACCGGCATCGCGGGGTAGCCGGCCTCGGTGGACCAGCGTCCGGTCAGGTAGTCGGCCGCCCGCTCCGGGGTGCCGATGCCGCCACCGACGCAGATCACCAGGTTCGGCCGCGCGCGCAGCTCCGCGTAGGTGGACACGAGCAGGTCGTCGAGGTCCTCCCACGAGTGGTGGCCGCCGGCCTTGCCGCCCTCGATGTGGACGATCACCGGGAAGTCGGGAACCTCGGCGGCGATCCGGACGACCGAGCGGATCTGCGCGACCGTGCCCGGCTTGAAGGCCACGTGGCTGATGCCGGCCTCGTTCAGCTCCTCGATCAGCGCGACGGCCTCGTCGAGCTCGGGGATGCCGGCGGTGACGATCACGCCGTCGATCGGGGCGCCGGCGGCGCGGGCGCGCTGCACCAGTCGCTTGCCACCCAGCTGCAGCTTCCACAGGTACGGGTCCAGGAACAGCGAGTTGAACTGCACCGCGCGGCCCGGCTCGAGCAGGGTCTGCAGTTCGGCGACGCGGTCGGCAAAGATCTGCTCGGTGACCTGCCCGCCGCCGGCCAGCTCGGCCCAGTGGCCGGCGTTGGCGGCCGCGGCGACGATCTTGGCGTCGACGGTCGTGGGGGTCATGCCGGCGAGCAGGATCGGCGAGCGGCCGGTGAGCCGGGTGAACGCGGTCGAGGTGGCGACCGTGCCGTCGGGCAGGGTCACCAGCGTCGGACGGAACTCCGACCACGACTTGTCGACCTCGGGTGCGGCACCGGGGGTGACGAGGCTGCGCTGGCCACCGTGGGTGGCGGCGGCGATGATGCCCACGCCGTGGCCGCGCAGCGCGCCGGCGGTCATCCGGGTGAGCAGGTCGCCGGGGCCGAGGTCGAGGATCCAGGCGGCGCCCGCGTCGACGACGGAGTCCACCGCAGCGACCCAGTCGACGGAGTCGGTCAGGCAGGCACGCGCGAGTCGAGTGGCGCGGTCGGCGTCGATGCCGCAGCGCACGGCCCACGCGCCGACGGTGTCGACGGCGTCCTTCAGTGCGGGGTGGTGGAATCCGATCTCGACCGCGAGCGGCTCGAAGACCGGGGCGAACACGGCGCCGCCGCGCTTCTTGGCGTCGCGGTCGCGGGCCTCGTCGGCGGCGACCTGCTCGGCGCGCTGCTGCACGCGGGCCAGCTGGGCGGGCGGTCCGGAGACGACCACGCGGCGACGGCCGTTGCGGATGGCCATCACGGGAGCGCGGTCGGGGTCGAGACCCTCGGCGAGCTCGTCGACGATCGCCTGCATGCGGGCCGGGTCGACATCGGACACCGCGAGCATCGGTGCGCGCTCGGCACCGCCGAGAACGCCGCGGCGACGGCCGACCAGGACCGCCGCGGCACCGATCAGCTGGGCGACGGCGAGCAGTTCGCCGTCGCTCGCACCGCTGTCGGTGACCGATTCCACGGCGAGCAGGCCCTGCGAGTGGCCGATGACTGCGGCCGGAGCGGTCGTCGCGGGGTCGAGGCCCTGCAGTCGCAGCGACCGCAGCGCGGCGAGCTGGGTGAGCAGCACGCCGGGCAGGGACACCGACGCCGAGGTCAGGGCCGAGGCGGACGGTCCGGCGGGGACCTCGTCGTCGCCGGCGACGTCCTGCTCGAGGATCCAGCCGATGGGGTCGAATCCGGCCGGCCGGACCACCAGCAGGTCCTGTGCGACCGGCGCGAGGACGGCGGCAGCCTCGTTGACCAGTTCGGTCATGTCGGGCTCGAGGCCGTTGTCGCGGATCAGCTCCTCGAGGGGAGCGAGCCAGGCGGCACCCTGGCCGCCGAACGCCAGCGCATAGGGCTCGCCGGCGACGAGTCGGTCTCGCAACGGCAGTTTGGCCGCGACCGGCCTCGCCGGCGCGTACCGGGACCCTCCGGAGCCGTCTCCGTTGCCCAGTGGTGTGCTCTCGTCGATCGTCACGCTGGATGGTCCTCTCCTGGTCGGATCCCACCGACGTCACAACCTCTCGCAGGCGCACGGGCGATCCGCGAGAAGTTCTTCGGGGGCTCGATCAGGTTCGCACAAAATCATGAGGAGATCCTCACGTTTGTTGGGCGTCCAAGCGTTCTACCAGGTAGTAGGCGTGATGCAGGTCACAATACAACCGTCCAAGTGACTCCGGAGTAGGAAACGAATGCGCTGGCTGAGCGAAAAACTGGCGAGTAGCAAACCTGAGGGATCCCTCACGTTGATCGTTATGAAACCGTTATACCTGGTTTACCGGTCCCCGCTCGGGGGCGGCCGGCGAAGCCCGTCGGCGCCACCAGGCCCGCACGCCCACGCACTTCACGACGATGCCGTGAAGTAGTCTGTTCCGGCACGCGCGAGTGGCGGAATTGGCAGACGCGCCAGGTTTAGGTCCTGGTGTCTCAGGACGTGGGGGTTCAAGTCCCCCCTCGCGCACCAGAACCCGGCCCTGACCTGTGACGGTCACCTCCCCCCACACCCTGTCTCGGGCCGCTCCGGCTCGGGTACCGTCGTGGTGTGGCAAGTTCACCCTCCCGTCGTCGACCAGCGCTGATTCTGTTCGTCGTCCTCGCGGCGGTCGCGTGCCTGGCCTTGGGCTGGTGGCAGTGGACGCGGTACGAGTCAGCGGGCGGCACCGGGCAGAACCTCGGCTACGCCTTCCAGTGGCCTCTGTTCGCTGCGTTCGTCGTGTACGCCTACCGACGATTCGTCCAGCTCGAGGACACCGCCCCGGAGGAGCGATCGGCGGTCGCGAACGGCACCGAGCCCCGCGAGATCCCGGTCGACCTGCTGCCGCAACGGGTCGAGACCCGCACGGAGACGTTGGACGCCGCGAACCCGGACGACGAGGCCCACCAGGCATACAACAACTACCTCGCACAGCTGCGCGCAGCCGATAGGAGCACCACGTGAACACGGCCCCCGAAGAGACGGTCACCACGACCCCCGCCCGCGACACGAAGAAGATCGCGGGCGCGCTGCTTCGGTACCGCGTGCTCGCCTACGCCACCGGCATCTGGCTGCTCGTGCTGACCGCGGAGATGGTCGCGAAGTACATCTTCAAGGTCGACAACCTGCCGAGCTGGATCGCGATCGTGCACGGCTGGGTCTACTTCGTGTACCTGATCCTGACGATGGATCTCGCGGTAAAGGTGCGCTGGTCCGCGGGCCGGACCGTCGGCACGCTACTGGCCGGCACCGTCCCGTTCCTGTCCTTCTTCGTCGAGCACTGGCGTACCCAGCAGGTCAAGCGCGACTTCGATCTCTGACGGGTCACCCCGCACCCCCCAACCACGACCATTACCTCCCCAATGTCACATCGGTTCGCGTCAGCTGAACCGATGTGACATTGGGGAGGTCGTGTTTAGGGGTGCGG
>NZ_JBHZAH010000074.1:0-24613 GCF_042754225.1 Rhodococcus sp. NPDC059234 | reverse complement strand
CGCTATCGCGTGCGGGGCGTCGTGGTGCGCCTGTGGGACTACTCGGCCGAACCGCCCTCGGACGGAGCCTCGCCGGCACCCGCCAGTGCCTCGGCGGGAGAGTCCGGCACCTTGACCGGCTTCGGGTTGGGCGTGAACGTGAACTTCGCGTCCTCGCCCGCGCTCTCGCCGTCCCAGCCCTCGACGTCGACGAGCACGATCTGACCGGGGCCGACCTCGTTGAAGAGGATCTTCTCCGAGAGCTGGTCCTCGATCTCGCGCTGGATGGTGCGACGCAGCGGCCGCGCGCCGAGGACCGGATCGAACCCGCGCTTGGCGAGCAGCGACTTCGCCTGCTCGGTCAGCTCGATGTCCATGTCCTTGTTCTTCAGCTGCTTCTCCACGCGGCCGATCATCAGATCGACCATCTCGATGATCTGATCCTTGGTCAGCTGGTGGAAGACGATGATGTCGTCGATGCGGTTGAGGAACTCGGGCCGGAAGTGCTTCTTGAGCTCGTCGTTGACCTTGAGCTTCATCCGCTCGTAGTTCGACTCGGTGCCCGAGCCGGACGAGAAGCCCAGGCCGACGGCCTTGGAGATGTCCGAGGTGCCCAGGTTCGAGGTGAAGATCAACACGGTGTTCTTGAAGTCGACCGTGCGACCCTGACCGTCGGTGAGACGGCCGTCCTCGAGCACCTGCAGGAGGGTGTTGTAGATCTCCTGGTGCGCCTTCTCGATCTCGTCGAACAGCACCACCGAGAACGGCTTGCGCCGCACCTTCTCCGTGAGCTGGCCGCCCTCCTCGTATCCGACGTACCCGGGGGGTGCACCGAACAGCCGCGAGGCGGTGAAGCGGTCGTGGAACTCGCCCATGTCGATCTGGATGAGCGCGTCGTCGTCGCCGAACAGGAAGTTCGCCAGCGCCTTGGACAGCTCCGTCTTACCGACACCGGACGGGCCGGCGAAGATGAACGAGCCGGACGGACGCTTCGGGTCCTTCAGGCCGGCACGGGTGCGGCGGATCGCCTTGGAGACCGCCTTGACGGCGTCCTCCTGGCCGATGATCCGCTTGTGCAGCTCGTCCTCCATGCGGAGCAGACGGGTGGTCTCCTCCTCGGTGAGCTTGAACACCGGGATGCCGGTCCAGTTGCCCAGGACCTCGGCGATCTGCTCGTCGTCGACCTCGGCGATGACGTCCAGGTCACCGGAACGCCACTGCTTCTCCCGCTCGGTGCGCTGCGCGACGAGGGTCTTCTCCTTGTCGCGCAGGTTCGCGGCCTTCTCGAAGTCCTGCGCGTCGATCGCGGACTCCTTCTCCCGGCGCGCGTCGGCGATCTTGTCGTCGAACTCGCGCAGGTCCGGCGGCGCGGTCATCCGGCGGATGCGCATCCGGGCGCCCGCCTCGTCGATGAGGTCGATCGCCTTGTCCGGCAGGAACCGGTCGTTGATGTACCGGTCGGCCAGCGTGGCCGCGGCCACCAGCGCGCCGTCGGTGATCGAGACACGGTGGTGCGCCTCGTAACGGTCGCGGAGACCCTTGAGGATCTCGATCGTGTGCTCGACGGTCGGCTCGCCGACCTGAACCGGCTGGAACCGGCGCTCCAGGGCGGCGTCCTTCTCGATGTACTTGCGGTACTCGTCGAGGGTGGTCGCGCCGATGGTCTGCAGCTCGCCGCGGGCCAGCTTCGGCTTCAGGATCGACGCAGCGTCGATGGCACCCTCGGCGGCGCCCGCACCGACGAGCGTGTGCAGCTCGTCGATGAACAGGATGATGTCGCCGCGGGTGTTGATCTCCTTGAGCACCTTCTTCAGGCGCTCCTCGAAGTCACCGCGGTAGCGGCTGCCCGCGACCAGGGAACCCAGGTCGAGGGTGTACAGCTGCTTGTCCTTGAGCGTCTCCGGGACCTCGCCGTTGACGATGGCCTGCGCGAGACCCTCGACCACGGCGGTCTTGCCGACGCCGGGCTCGCCGATGAGCACCGGATTGTTCTTGGTGCGTCGCGACAGCACCTGCATGACCCGCTCGATCTCTTTCGAACGGCCGATGACCGGATCGAGCTTGCCCTCGAGCGCGGCCTGCGTCAGGTTGCGACCGAACTGGTCGAGGACCAGCGACGTGGACGGTGTGCCCGCCTCGCCGCGGCTGCCCCCGGCCTCGGTCGGCTCCTTGCCCTGGTAGCCGGACAGCAGCTGGATGACCTGCTGGCGGACCCGGTTGAGGTCGGCGCCCAGCTTCACGAGGACCTGGGCGGCCACGCCCTCGCCCTCACGGATGAGACCGAGCAGGATGTGCTCGGTGCCGATGTAGTTGTGGCCGAGCTGCAGCGCCTCGCGCAGGCTCAGCTCCAGCACCTTCTTGGCGCGCGGGGTGAAGGGGATGTGACCGGACGGGGCCTGCTGGCCCTGGCCGATGATCTCTTCCACCTGGCTGCGCACGCCCTCGAGGGAGATACCCAACGACTCCAGCGACTTCGCCGCAACGCCCTCACCCTCGTGGATGAGACCGAGCAGGATGTGTTCCGTGCCGATGTAGTTGTGGTTGAGCATCCGGGCCTCTTCCTGGGCCAGGACAACAACGCGCCGCGCGCGGTCGGTGAACCTCTCGAACATCGCTCTCCCTCACGTTCTTGATGGGTAGATCCCTCAGCGGGATCCACGAGCCGCACCCCTACTCTAATGGCCCGGCGGCACGGCCTGCGCTGCTCCGTCCCCATATTGGCGGGACTGTAAGCATGCTTACCGGTCACAACGCCGCAGCCAGGCGATTCGTTTCCCTTGGACGCTACGCCCGCAGCGAACAACGTGGGTTCGCCCCCCCCGATCGGCCGCGGAGATCACCCGACCAGCGGCAGGACCGCCTCGCACCGCACCGGCCGCGGGTGCGCCGGATCGAGTGCACCCAGCACGTATCCGGTGGCCCGCGGATCGGCCGCCAGCCCCAGGTGGTCGGCGAAATCCTGCGGACAGCCGTCCTGGACGACGATGTTCGTCGCGTTCGGCGCCGCCTCGTAGCCATTGGTGAACGGCAGGATCACCTGGTCGTAGCGGGTCATGATGTTGGTGTACCGGACGTCTGGCGCATACACGCCGCCGGCGTGCAGCCTGACCAGGAAGTCCGAACCCGTCGCCAGCTGCGGGCATGCCTTGCAGACCGGGTACACGTTCGCCAGGTCCTCGCCCGCCCCCAGTTCGACCAACCGGCGCTTGGCCTCACCCTGGAACGAGGTGAGCGTCCCGTTCCAGGCCGGTCCGAGGGAGACAACGGTCCGGACCAGGCCGGCGCCGCCGAGGAACTTCACGTAGTAGCCCGCCACCACCGAGCCCTCGGACGCCGTCACGATGTTCACCGCGCCCGCGCCCGTCGCCTCGCGCACCCGGTCCACGAACACGGACAGTTCCTGTGCGCTGTCCTCCATCCGCGCCAGTCCCCCGATCGTGTTCATCGGCGGCGCGGTCCGGTCGAGACCGCCCACCGACACCGCACCGTAGGTCAACGCGAACACGCAGTACCCCTCGTTCGCAAGCAACGGCGAGACGGTGGTCCAGTTGTTCAACCTGCTGGCCCCGAGCCCGTGCACCAGCACCACCGGCTCAGGGTGTGCGGCCGTCGGCCGGCACGACCAGTCATTGGAACCGGCAGCCGAGCCCTCGGGGTTGTCCCGCCCCTCCGCAACGAACAGGTGGTACGGCACCGGATACGGAGCCACGGGTGCGGCCTCTGCAGGTCCGGCCGAGAACACCGTGGCGAGGACCGCCGCCACGGCGAGGACGGCGGAACGCACGTCAGCCGACGACCGGCGGCACGAAGACGCAGGGCACCGGGCGCGGGTGCGCCGGGTCGAGCGCATTGAGCACGATCGTCGCCGCCACCGGCTCGCCCGAGATCGACAGGTGGTCGCCGTAGTCCTGCGAGCAGTAGTCCTGGACGAAGATGTTCGTCGCGTTCGGACCCTCCTCGTAGCCGCTCATGTAGGGCATGACCAGCTCGTCGTAGCGGGTGATGATGTTCGTGTAGGTGATGCCCGGCGCGTACACCCCGCCGGCACGCACCTTCTCCATGAAGGGAGTCCCGGCGACCAACTGCGTGCACGCCCCGCACAGGGGCGACATCGTGGGGGTCGCGGCCGCCAGTCCGGCCGCACGGTACTGGCGCAGGGTCGCATCCAGGTCGAAGGCGCCCTCGCCGTGCCACAGCGGAGCCAGCGAGATGTACTTGTCGACCTTGGCGGCACCACCGAGGTACTTCACCCAGTAGGTGGGCATCAGGGTGCCCTGCGAGTGACCGATGATGTCGACCTTCGAGGCCCCCGTCGACACGAGCACCCGGTCGACGAAGTCGGAGAGCTCCTGGGCACTCTGCTCCATGGGGCGCATCGCGCCGATGGCGCTGATCGGCCACGGCAGTTCGTCGTGGGCACCGTAGGTGATGGAGAAGACGCAGTAGCCCTCGTTCGCGAGGAGCGGCGCGTAGGTCGCCCAGTTCGTCTGGCGGTTGCCGCCGGTCCCGTGGACGAGGACCACCGGCTCGGGGTGGGCCGCGGTCGGCTTGCAGGACCAGTCGTTGGAGCCGGGCGCCGAACCACCCGGGTTCCCCAGTTCCAGCGGCACGCCTGCCAGGAACTGGTAAGGAACGGGAAGCGGTGCCGGCGCCGCCCCCGCGGTGCCGGCGCCCAGCATGAATGCTGCCGCCGAAATCAACGCACCGAACACAATTCGTCCGCGCACAGTCCCCCCAATAGTTCTCGTCGTTTCCCCGCCCGCCCGCGAGGCTAACAGCCCCCACACGCGCGGACGGGGAAACGAACGAAAAAGCAGGAGGATCAGTTTGCTTTGTTGTACAGCTCCGTGATTTCCGAGGAGATGCGGCCGCGTGCGGACACCGGGTGACCGTTGCGCCTGGCCCACTCGCGAATGGCCGCGCTCTGCTCGCGGTCCACCGCCACTCGCGACTTTCCGGTCACCGGCGCGGACTTGCCGCGCCTGCGTCCGGTCGACTTACGGGCATGGGAAACCCAAATCTCGAGTTGGTCGCGCAGTTTGGCTGCATTCTCCGAGGAGAGGTCGATCTCGTAGGTGACGCCGTCGAGCCCGAACTCGACAGTTTCGTCGGCGGCGGCTTCCTGATCCACATCGTCGATCAGTGTGACGGTGACCTTCTTCGCCATAGGTCGAGTTCCCTTCAAATGAGCGCGCAATTACCGGGCCCCGTGCTCCGGTTTCGGCCGAGTGTACCCCCGAATCGAAGATACCCACTGCGCGAGAAAAGGGAAAACGCTATTAGAAAGAAATCAGCGCGCCGCAGGTCGGACAATTGGGAACAGGATCGTTTCCCTGATACCCAATCCGGTCAATGCCATGAGCAGCCGGTCGATACCCATGCCCGTGCCGGTCGTCGGCGGCATGCCCTGCTCCATCGCCGCGAGGAACTCCTCGTCGAGCTGCATCGCCTCGTCGTCGCCGGCCGAGGCAAGCCGGGCCTGGTCGACGAAACGCTCCCGCTGGATCACCGGGTCCACCAGCTCCGAATAGCCGGTCGCGAGCTCGAAACCGCGTACGTACAGGTCCCACTTCTCCGTGACACCCGCCTCGCTGCGGTGCTGCCTGGTCAGCGGCGAGGTCTCGACCGGGAAGTTGCGCACGAAGGTGGGCTCGAACAGCTGGTCACCGCACTGGTGCTCCCACAGTTCCTCGACCAGCTTGCCGTGGCCGTAGCCCTTGCCCTCGGGCACCTCGAGGCCGACCTTCTCGGCCAGCGACAGCAGCTCGTCCACGGTAGTGTCCGGGGTGACGGAAACACCGATCGCAGCCGACAGCGACGGATACATCTCCATCGTCTTCCATTCACCGCCGAGGTCGTACTCGGTGCCGTCGGCGAGGGTCACCACCTGGGTGCCGAATGCCGCCTGGGCGACCTCCTGGATCAATTCGCGAATCATCGTGGCGGAATCGTCGTAGGTGCCGTAGGCCTCGTAGGTCTCGAGCATCGCGAATTCCGGCGAGTGCGTCGAATCGATGCCCTCGTTGCGGAAGTTCCGGTTGATCTCGAAAACCTTCTCGATACCGCCGACGACGCAACGCTTGAGGAACAACTCGGGGGCGATCCGCAGATACAGGTCGATGTCGAGCGCGTTCGAATGCGTGACGAACGGACGGGCCGCCGCTCCGCCGGCCTGGGTCTGCAGCATCGGGGTCTCGACCTCGAGGAATCCGCGCCGCTCGAGGGCGGACCGCAGTTCGCGGACGACGGCGACGCGCTTGCGAGCGTTGTCCCGGGCCTCGGGCCGCACGATCAGGTCGGCGTAGCGCTGGCGGACCCGCGACTCCTCGCTCATCTCCTTGTGCGCGACCGGCAGCGGCCGCAGCGACTTGGACGCGATCTGCCAGGCGTCTGCCATCACGCTGAGCTCACCGCGACGGGAGCTGATGACCTCGCCGTGCACGAACACGAAGTCACCGAGATCGACGTCCGACTTCCAGGCCGCCAGCGCCTCCTCGCCGACCGCTGCGAGGCTGATCATCGCCTGGAGCTGGGTGCCGTCACCCTCCTGCAGCGTGGCGAAGCAGAGCTTGCCGGTGTTACGAACGAAGATGACCCGGCCGACGACTCCGACCAAGTCTCCGGTCGCGGTGTCGGGGTCGAGATCCGGGTACTTCGCGCGAATCTCGGCGAGGGTGTGGGTGCGCGGCACCGACACCGGATACGCCTGTCCGCCCTGCGCCAGGATCCGGTCCCGCTTCTCGCGGCGGATACGCAGCTGCTCGGGGGTGTCGTCGGTGGGCTCGGTTGCTACATCACTCACGGTTGACCAGGGTAATGCCCCACGGTGCGGGATGACCGCGTCGGCCTCCCTCCCCGTCGAGGCGCCCACGAACGCTGGGCCGGCCTCCGCTAGTGCGCGGCCGCCGCGGCGGTGTCGCGAACCAGGTGCCGCGAGCGCGTCGCCACCCCGAGCAGCCCCGCCGAACGGATCGCCTGGTAGCCGCCCACCAGATCGGTGGCCCGGTGCAGACCCAGCTCCTGCAGCGCCGCCGCGGCGAGGCTGGAGGTGTATCCCTCCGAGCAGATGACGATCCACTCGACGTCGTGGTCGACGGCGAGCGCAATGCGCGCGTCGCTGGTGGGGTCGAGTCGCCACTCGAGCACGTTCCGTTCGATCGCGAGCGCACCGGGCAGCGTGCCCTCGCGATCGCGCTGGGCCTGCGGACGGATGTCGACGATCATCGCACCCCGCGCGATCGCGTCCTCGAGCTCGAAGACGTACATGCGGCGGTAGCTGTCGCGGGCCTTCTCGAGCATCTCGTCGATGGTCATGCCGACCGCCCTTCCGGGAGATCGGTCAGCTCGGTGCGGGTGCGCCGCAGGCTGCCGTGGTCGGTGACCTCGTAGTAGGACATCGCGGTCAGCGGCGGCGAGTAGGCGTGCACGCTCAGTGTCGGGGCAGCCGGGCCGGCGGGGCTGCCCGGCGCCTCCATGACGTCGTGCACCCAGCCGAGCGGGAAGGACGCCTGGTCGCCGGCCTCCAGCGTCCGGTACTTCAATTCGCTACCGCTCCAACGGTATTCGGAGAGGGTGCCGCTGAGGACGGTCAGCGCCCCGAGCGAACCGGCGTGGTCGTGCAGCTCGGTCGTCCGGTCCGGCACCCAGCTGATCAGCCAGACGTCGACGTCGTCGTCGGCGTGCAGGCGGGTCGACCAGCGCTCCGAAGTCGGCCACTGGCCCGCAGCGGGAAGCAGGTGCGCGAAGCGACCGTCGAGCACGTCCTGCGCGCCCTGGTCGGTGATGCGCAGCAGATCCGCGGGACGAAGGCGACTCGGCGAGGCCGGCGCGGACAAGGATGTGACAGATGAAACCACTGATGTGGAAAGCATGGGAGAGACTCCAAGAAGTGTGAATTGGTCAAGGCCGTACAACGTGCCTCAACGAATCGAGGCGGCGATCAGCCTCGACAACACTCCTGAGCAACCATGCGGATATTCACGCCGACCAGTGTGACACAGATCCGGAGTTTGGCAAAGGGTCGGTCCGCGGCATCGACGGTCAGGCCAACGGCGGCCGCTTGGCCGCACGCCGCTCCTGGTTGCGCTCGTAGACGATGCGCAGGCCCTCCAACGCGAGATCGCGCTCGAGGTGGGCGATGGTCTCCGATTCCGGCATCACCAGCGGCGCACTGTCACCCGTCGCGATGACGGTGACGTCGTCGCCGGCGAAGGCCGGCAACTCGGCCCGCACCCGGCGCACCAGTCCGTCCACCAACCCGGCGAACCCGAAGATCGCTCCCGCCTGCATGCACTCGACGGTGTTCTTGCCGACCACACCTCGCGGACGCACCAGTTCGACCTTCCTCAGCGCGGCGGACCGCGAGGCCAGCGCGTCGATGGAGACCTCGAGGCCGGGCGCGATCGACCCGCCGAGGAACTCGCCCTTCGCCGACACCACGTCGACGCACGTGGACACCCCGAAGTCGACGACGATGCACGGACCGCCGTAGAGGTGATGCGCGGCAAGGCTGTTGACGATGCGGTCGGCCCCGACCTCCTTGGGGTTGTCGACCAGCAGAGGTACGCCGGTCCGCACGCCGGGCTCGACCACCACGTGCGGGACGTGCCCCCAGTAGCGGGTCAACATGACCCGCAGCTCGCGCAGGACCGACGGAACCGTGGACAGCGCCGAGACACCCACGACCTGATCCACGTGCGTACCGAGCAGTCCCCGCAGCATCCATGCCAACTCGTCCGCCGTCATCCGGGGATCGGTTCGCATCCGCCAGTCCTGCACCAACTTCGAGTGTCCACCGGATCCGGAGAACAACCCGAGCGAGATGTTGGTGTTGCGGACGTCGACGGTGAGCAGCATTGCTACACCAGTGCCGCGTGGCCGTCGAGGGTGGAGAGCATCCGAGGAGTGATCAGCCCGGAGCCCTCCGGGGCGTGCGCCGGGTCCGAGCCCAGCTCGACCTGCCGGTTGTCGGCATCGACGAAGACGACACGAGGGTTGTAGTCGCGGCACTCCTGCTCGTTCATCACGCCGTAGGCAATGAGGATGACGAGGTCCCCGGGCTTGACGAGATGTGCTGCCGCACCATTGATCCCGATCACTCCACTGCCGCGCTCACCGGCGATGACGTAGGTCTCGAGGCGGGCGCCGTTGTCGATGTCGACGATGCACACCTGCTCACCCTCGAGCAGGTCCGCGGCGTCCATCAGGTCCTGGTCCACGGTGACCGACCCGACGTAGTGCAGATCGGCGTGGGTCACGGTGGCGCGGTGGATCTTCGACTTCATCATCGTACGAAACATGTGCAGTCCTAACGGGATAACGGAATATCAGGTCGTGCGAGGGGGTGCTCTTACCCCGCCTGTGTCTGTTGTGTGGTGCGGTGATCCTCGTCCCGCTCCAGGAATCCGGTGCCCACGGCGACGCCGACGTTGTCGATCAGCCTGGTGCTGCCGAGTCTCGCGGCGACGAGGAGGCGCCCGTCACCGCGCTCAGGTGCCGGACCGAGGTCCACACCGCGAACCTCCAGGTAGTCGACGACCAGCTCGGGTGTCGTGGCCAGCACCTCGCGGGCGGTCGCGAGGATCGCCTCGCGGCCACCAGCGGCCGCGTGAGCGCCGGCGACCAGCGCAGCGGAGATCGTCGCGGCAGCGGTGCGCTGAGCGTCGTCGAGGTAGCGGTTGCGCGAGGACAGCGCCAGGCCGTCCTGCTCGCGCACCGTGGGCACGCCGAGGATCTCCACGTCGAAGTCGAGGTCCCGGACCATCTGCCGGATCAGGGTGAGCTGCTGGTAGTCCTTCTCCCCGAAGTACGCGCTGTTCGGGACCGCGATCTGCAGCAGCTTTGCGACCACGGTGAGCATGCCGGCGAAATGCGTCGGCCTGCTGGCACCCTCGAGTTCGCCGCCGAGCGGTCCCGGATGGATCATGGTGCGCCGGCCGCTCGGGTACATCGCAGCCACCGACGGGACGAGGGCCAGTTCGACCCCCTCGCCGCGCAGCAGCTCGAGGTCGCGATCGAGGGTGCGCGGGTACGCGTCGAGGTCCTCCCCCACTCCGAACTGCAGCGGGTTGACGAAGATCGACACCACCACCACCGCGCCACGCAGCTTGGCCTGGCGGACGATCTCGAGGTGCCCGGCGTGGAGCGCGCCCATGGTCGGCACCAGCGCGACCTGCCGGCCGACGCCGCGCAGAGCCTTGGCGACCCTGGTCAGCTCGGCGGGATCGTGGTGCACGGTCAGTTCCCCGCGCGCATAGCCGTTCACGAATGGTCCTCCAGGATCTCGAGCAGTGCGGGTGATGCACCTGTCAGTTGCGCGGACCGCAGCGACATCGCCCGGTAGCCGGCAGCGATCTGCGGGTCGACCTCGTCGAGGACCCGCAGGTGGGCGGCGACCGCGGCGCCGTCGCCACGGGCGACGGGGCCGGTCAGTGCGGACGGCCCACGGCGCAGCGCGTTGTCGAGCGCCGCGGACAGCAGCGGTGCCAGCACGCGTTCGGCGACGCCGTTCGGGTCCCCGTCCACCACCTGCTGGCCGAGCAACTCGTCGCCTGCCAGCGCGACGCGCAGCGCCGCGACCGCATCGACGACGAGCGTGACCAGGTGGTTGCTGCCGTGTGCGAGGGCGGCGTGATAGAGCGGGCGAACCTCCTCGCGGACCCGCACCGGCTCGCCACCGATCTCGAGCACCAGCGCCTGGGCGATGGCGTAGCCGATCTCGTCGGCGGCGGTGACGCCGAAGCAGGCGGAGGTCATCCGCGTGACATCTTCGTCGTGCCCGGTGAAGGTCATCGCGGGGTGGATGGCCAGCGGTACCGCACCGATCGCGGTGAGCGGGGCGAGGACGCCGATGCCGTTCGCGCCCGACGTGTGTGCGACGAGCGTGCCCGATCGGATCGAGTCGGTCGCGGCGAGGCCCGCCACCAGCGCGGCGAGCTCGTCGTCCGGGACGGCGAGAATCAGGAGTTCACAGCGGGCCGCGACATCGGCGGCGGGAAGGATCTCGGTGTCCGGCAGGCGCACGGTGGCGCGACGGACCGAAGCATCGGAGACGGCCGAACAGGCCACCACCACGTGACCGACGCGCTCGAGCGCGGCGCCGAGGGCAGTACCCACGCGTCCCGCCGAGACGATTCCGACTGTCAGTCGTGCGGGCGCCGGGTCCGGACAGGGCCCGTCTCGAGTGATCTCGAATGAGGTCACCGTTGTTCCTCTCGTTCGTTCCAGTCCCGCGGGGCGGGTACCAGACGTTCACAGCGAGGATAGCCGTCGCCCGACGGGGGCCGCCACGGCGGAAATAGTGATCTACGGCTCAGTCGCGTCGACGGCGGCCCGGACGGCCGGCGTCCGATTCTCCGCGGCCGGTCGCCATGTTCGCCATGATCTCCGCGACGGACAGGCCGCTCGAGTGCGCGCCGGGTGCGACATCGTCGGCTTGGGCGTCGTCCGGATCGGCGCGGCGCCGTCGGCCACCGCCGGCGGCGACGGGTTCCGCGGCCGGGGTCTGCGCGACCGCGGGTTCCGGAGCCGGCTTCGGCGCGGGCGCGCGTGGCGGGGCGGGCGCACGGGCGGGGGCGGGGGCGGGGGCGGGGGCGGGCGCAGGGGCGGGTTCCGGTTCGGAAACCGGGGCCTCGTCGGCGGGCGTCGAGGCGGACCGGGGGGCCGCGTCGGCACGGACGACGACCGGCCGGGGAGCCGCCGCGGGCACGGCCTTCGCGGGCGGCGCCGGCTCCTCGGCCGAGTCGGCGACCACGGAGACCTCGGCGGTGACCGGCTCGTCGAAGGGGGTGGCGAAGGTCGGACCCGACGCGGGGTTGGCGTACGTCGGCTCCGGGGTGAACGTGCGGGGCGGGGCATACGGGCCGCGGACACCGCTGCCGAGCTCCGGAACCCGGCTGGCGTCGGCGGTGAGGGCGACGCGATCGACCGGCAGCCTCCCCTCGAACAGCACCTCGAGGCTGCCACGCAACGCTGCCAGTTCCGCGCGCAGCGCCGCGATCTCCGAGACGTCGAGGTTGGCCTCGCTGCGCACCCGGGCCTCGACCCCGGACTCGTACTCGCGGCGCGCGGTGATCTCCCGCTCCAACTGCAGCTCGTACACCGTCTGCAGGTCGCGGACCTTCGCCTTGTCGGCGTCCGACTCGCGGCGGTACTTGATCATGGCGATCGCACCGAGCAAGGCCGCCCACAGCGCGACGACCGTGCCGACCCGCTGCAGCGCGATGCTGTCGCTGAAGATCAGGAACAGACTCGCCAGGACTGCGAGCACCACCAGCCCAGCCACGATCATCTGGCTTGCACTGCGCTTTCCTCGCCGAAGCGACCCCGCGCGACCAGTAACCGTCATGCAGCGAGGATAGCCGCCCGAGGCCCGGGCACCGGGCTCGGCAACCCGCGATTCCCTGCCGCGCAGGTCAGACCGCAGGCTCGTCCGGCGGCTCGTCGGGAGTCTTGCAGCAATGCTCCAGCCACAATGCCGCCGCAACCAACGCGATGCCGGCGGTGAGGCCCACCACCGCACCGGTCGTGTCCGCCGCGGCGGCGTCCACCGTCGATCGCTTCGGCAGCAGAAAGAGCAGCAAACCCAGCCACACACCCGCGCTCGCGGACCCGACCAGTGACGATGCCTTCGCCAGCGCGACCGCGCGGGCCGCGGTGATGGGATGGAGCTGATGCCGGTCCGGCCCGATTCGATGCTCGGCGACGCGCGCCCGAATCACGAAGGCCAGCCCGACCTCGATCGCCGCGACCGGGTACAGCGATGCGCCGGCAAACACCGACACGGGGGGTAGTGAACCGTAGAAGGCGCCGACCAGCAGCCAGGACGCTATCGCCGCGAAGGCAGCCAGTCCCAGCAGGTCCCGGACCCGGGTCGGCTTCATCACAGTGGCGTCAATCGCAGATCGGTGCGGCGCACGCCGTCGCGCTCGGCGGGGTCCAGGCCGGCCAGCAGATCGCGCGCGAGCACCGCGTCGCCGCCGAGCTTCAGCTCGGCGGCCGGGTCGATCTCGAGCCACGGCACGAGGACGAACGCCCGCTCGTGCGCCCGCGGATGCGGCAGCGTCAATTCGGGGTCCGCGCTGATCACCCCGTCGCAGTCCACCACGTCGACGTCCAGGCTGCGCGGGCCCCATCTCTGCTCGCGGACCCGGTCGGCCGCGGCTTCCAGCTCGCGGCCCAGTGCGAGCCACCCCCAGCAGTCCAGGTCCGGATCCTCGGCGATCACCGTCGCGTTCAGGAAGTCCTGCTGTTCGACCCCGCCCCACGGCGCCGTCGAGTAGACGCTCGACACCGAGATCGCGCGATCTCCCAGCGCCTCGACCACCGATCGCAGGTTCGCCAAGGGGTCGCCCATGTTCGAGCCGATCGAGAGCACGGCGCGACTCATCCCCGGGCCGCCTTGCGGGACCGCCGTGCCACCACCGCGACGTCGGCGAAGGTCAGCAGGATCGGCGCCGACGGCTTGTGCACCGTCACCTCGACCGCACTGACCCGGTCGTCGGTCAGCACCGTGTCGGCGATCTCGGCGGCGACCGTCTCGATGAGATCGCGCGAGGGGCCGGCCACGATGTCGGCCGCGGTCTGGGCGAGTTCGCCGTAGTGCAGGGTGTCCTCGAGGTCGTCCGAGGCCGCGGCGGGCGCGAGGTCCATCCAGACGGTGACGTCGACGAAGAAGTCCTGGCCGTCGCGCTTCTCGTGCTCGAAGACCCCGTGATTTCCGCGAACCTTCAAACCGCGCAACTCGATTCGATCAGACATGCCCCGCCCTCTCCGCCGTCGTCCAGGCCCGGGCCACCGCGACCGCGTCCCGCGAGGCTCGGACGTCGTGCACCCGCACACCCCAGGCGTCACCGCGGGCCGCGAGGGCCGAGATGACGGCGGTGGCCACCTCGCGACCGTCGGGCGGGCGAATGCCGTCCTCGTCGGCCAGGAGTGCGCCGAGGAACCGCTTGCGTGAGGCCCCGATCAGCACCGGGAAGCCCAGCGCGTTCAGCTGCGGCAGCGCCCCGAGCAGCGCCCAGTTGTGTTCGGCGGTCTTCGCGAATCCGAGGCCCGGGTCGAGGATAAGACGGGACGGGTCGACCCCGGCCCGTACCGCGTCGTCCACCGCCGCCAGCAGTTCCGAGCTGACCTCGGCGACCACGTCGCCGTAGTGCTCCACCCCGCCCGCGTGCACGTACGCGCCCGCCGACCGCCAGTGCATGAGGATCCAGGGCAGCCCCGCGTCCGCCATCACCGAGGCCATCGCCGGATCGGCCCGTCCACCGGAAACGTCGTTCACGACCGCGGCCCCGGCCTCGATCGCAGCCTGGGCCACCGACGCCCGCATGGTGTCGACGCTGACGGCGATGCCCTCGGCGACCAGGTCCGCAATCACCGGCGCGACGCGCTGCGCCTCCACGTCCGCGTCGATCCGCTGAGCCCCGGGGCGGGTGGACTCGCCACCGACGTCGACGATGTCGACGCCGAGGCGCCGCAGTTCCAGACCGTGGGCGACGGCGGCGTCGCGGTCGAGATAACGCCCGCCGTCCGAGAAGGAGTCGCTGGTGACATTGACGACGCCCATCACCACGGTGCGACCCGGCGTCGGCAACACGATCACTTGCGCAGAATCAGGTCCAGTGCCTCGGCGCGCGAGGCAGCACTGGACTGAAGCAGACCGCGTACCGCCGAGGTCGTGGTGCTCGCACCCGGCTTGCGGATACCGCGCATCGCCATGCACAGGTGTTCGGCCTCGACTACGACGATGACGCCGCGCGGATCGAGCTTGCGCACGAGCGCGTCGGCGATCTGGCTGGTCAGTCGTTCCTGCACCTGCGGCCGCTTCGCGTACAGGTCCACGAGCCGGGCCAGCTTCGACAGCCCGGTGACCCGGCCCGTCGAGCCGGGGATGTAGCCGACGTGCGCCACGCCGTGGAAGGACACCAGGTGGTGCTCGCAGGTCGAGTACATCGGAATGTCGCGGACCAGGACCAGCTCCTGGTGACCCTCGTCGAACGTGGTGTTGAGCACCGAGTCCGGGTCCGTGTACAGCCCCGCGAAGACCTCGCGGTACGCACGCGCCACCCGGGACGGGGTGTCGATCAGACCCGGGCGGTCCGGGTCCTCGCCCACCGCGACGAGCAGTTCGCGCACGGCCGCCTCCGCGCGGGCCTGGTCGAAGACCCGTCCCGTCTCGACCGACTGCAGCAAGAACTCACTCCCCTCACGGGAACTCGCATCACCGATGTGATTGACCGACACCGACCGCACCTCCACTTCTCAGGGACCGATGTCCACAGCTCGAGCCCGTGCAGCACGGATCGTTACCCAACACTAGTGCGCGCGGATCTACTGCTGCCCGTTCGGCCCCTCCCACGGCTCGGTCGAGACGTCCTTCTCGCCGGTCGGCTGCGGCTGATGCGGCGGCGGGTTCCACTGCGGGTATCCGCCGTACGGGTTGTCCGCGGGCCGCGCGTGCTGCCCCTCGCTCGGGTTGCGCGGGGGCCAACCCGGTGCCGACCAACCGGCGGGCGCACCGTAGTCCGGCACCGAGCCCGGCGAGGGCTGCGGGGCCTGCTGCTGCGGCGGGTACGGCGGGTAGCCACCGTTCGGCACCGGCTGCGGGTACCCGCCGTTCTGCGGCGCGGGCGCCGGGTATCCGTTCTGCGGCGCGGGAGCCGCCGCCCCGACCGGCTGGCGGTCACCGAACGCCGGCTTGCGCGCCGAATCGTCGGGCAACGGCTCGCCCCGCTCGATCGCCAGCTCGCGCGGCGTCTTCACCGGCGGCTTGTCGGACGGGGTGCGGCCGCCGAAGTCGTTGAACGCGGTGATCCGCGGCCGCTTCTCGACGGTCGTGAAGATCTTCTCGAGGTCCTTGCGGGTCAGCGTCTCGCGTTCGAGCAGCTCGGTCGCCAGGATGTCGAGCACGTCTCGGTACTCGTTGAGGATCGCCCACGCCTCGGTGTGCGCGGCCTCGATCAGGTTGCGCACCTCCTCGTCGATCTCCCGGGCAACCTCGTGCGAGTAGTCCGAGTTCATGCCCATCGAGCGGCCGAGGAACGGGTCGCCCTGCTCCTGTCCGTACCGGACCGCGCCGAGCTTGGCGCTCATGCCGTACTCGGTGACCATCGCGCGGGCGATCTTGGTGGCCTGGTCGATGTCGGAGGACGCACCGGTGGTGGGCTCGTGGAACACGAGCTCCTCCGCCGCACGGCCGCCCATCGCCATCACCAGCCGCGCGATCATCTCGGAGCGGGTCATCAGGCCCTTGTCGTCCTCCGGCACCGTCATGGCGTGACCACCGGTGCGGCCGCGGGCCAGGATCGTCACCTTGTAGATCGGCTCGATGTCCGGCATCGCCCACGCGGCCAGCGTGTGACCACCCTCGTGGTATGCGGTGATCTTCTTCTCGTGTTCGGAGATGATCCGGCTCTTGCGGCGCGGGCCGCCGATGACCCGGTCGACCGACTCCTCGAGCGAGGCCTCGGTGATGACCGTCCCGTTCTCGCGGGCGGTGAGGAGTGCGGCCTCGTTGATGACGTTCGCAAGGTCCGCGCCGGACATGCCGACCGTCCGCTTGGCGAGGCCCTCGAGGTCCGCGTGCTGGTCGAGCGGCTTGCCCTGCGAGTGCACCTTGAGGATCGCGCGGCGGCCGGCCAGGTCCGGGTTGCTGACCGGGATCTGGCGGTCGAAGCGGCCGGGACGCAGCAGCGCCGGGTCGAGGATGTCGGGGCGGTTCGTCGCGGCGATCAGGATGACGCCGGTGCGGTCACCGAAACCGTCCATCTCGACGAGCAGCTGGTTGAGGGTCTGCTCGCGTTCGTCGTGACCGCCGCCGAGGCCAGCGCCGCGCTGGCGGCCGACCGCGTCGATCTCGTCGACGAAGATGATGCAGGGGCTGTTCTGTTTGGCCTGCTCGAACAGGTCGCGCACCCGGGAGGCGCCGACACCGACGAACATCTCGACGAAGTCCGAACCGGAGATGGTGAAGAACGGCACCCCGGCCTCACCCGCCACCGCGCGCGCCAGCAACGTCTTGCCGGTGCCGGGCGGCCCGTAGAGCAGCACGCCCTTCGGGATCTTCGCGCCGAGCGACTGGTAGCGGGTCGGGTTCTGCAGGAAGTCCTTGATCTCGTACAGCTCTTCGACTGCCTCGTCGGCGCCCGCGACATCCGCGAAGGTGGTCTTCGGCATGTCCTTGGTCAGCTGCTTGGCCTTCGACTTCCCGAAGCCCATCACGCCGCCGCGGCCGCCGCCCTGCATGCGGCCCATGACGAACACGAACAGGCCGAGCAGGATCACCATCGGCAGCACGAAGAGCAGGATCTGCGTCAGCCAGCTCTGCTGACTGATCTTCGTGTTGTACTTCTCGAGCCCGGCCTTCTGCACGTCGTTGAAGATCTGCTCGGAGGCGGCGCTCGGATACTTGGCGATGATCTGGGTGGAGTCCTCGGTCGCGGCGTTGCCCTGTTTGAGGGTCAGCCGGACCTGCTGCTCGCGGTCGTCGATCTGGGCATCGGTGACGTTCTTCGCCTCGAGCTGGGCGATCGCCACCGAGGTGTCGACGTTCTTGTACCCGCGGGTGTCGTTGCCGAAGTAGCTGAACGCATAGATGATCAGCAGGATGCCGGCGACGATCGCCAGGTTGCGAAACACAGTCTTGCGGTTCATACAGGTTCAGCCGCTACGGGCCAGTCCTTTCCAGTTCCGGTCGAGCTCGGTGCGCCGGGTTCCGGCTGCTCACCGGACAATCAAGGTTACCGCGAACCCTGCTGGTGATGCCGGTAGCACTCGTCGCGGCGGGCCGGTGTCGGCACTCGTCCCGAACAGTAGAACGTGCGGGTCCCGCCGATGGTTCCTCGGGGCACGCCCAACGGCGTGCGATCCCGCCGCCCGCGACCGCCGATCGCTACGCTCGGCACCATGCAGTTGCCATATCCCCAGGTCGTCGAGCTGGTCGCGCAGTCCCAGGGGCGAGTCGAGGAGACGCTCGCCACGCTGACCGAGCCGCAGGCCCGCGCCGCGTCCGCGCTGCCCGGCTGGAGCCGCGGCCACCTGGTCACCCACCTGGCCCGCAACGCCGATGCCCTGAACCGGCTCGTGCGCGGCGTACTCGGCGGGACGTCCCCCGAGATGTACCCGGGCGGGCACGACGCCCGCGCGGCCGCCATCGAGGAGGGCGCGGACCGCCCCGTCGAACTGCTGACGGCGGACCTTCTGTTCGCCGGGCGCCGGGTGCTCGACTCGCTGCGGTCGGTCGAGCCCGACCGGCTCGACACCCCGGTGAAATGGCGCCGGTCGATCCCCGCCGCCGACCTCCCGGTACTGCGCTGGCGCGAGCTCGAGATCCACCACCTGGACCTCGACCTCGGCTACACCTGCCTGGACTGGCCGGTCGAGTTCGTCGAATCGACCCTCGACTCGCAGCTGCCGGAGCTGACCAGGGTCGCGCCGGACCTTCCACTGCCCGACCTGCCGCGAGCCGAACTCCTCGCGTGGATCGTCGGCCGACCCACGCGCGACGGCCTGCCCGAACTGCCCGCCTGGCCGTTCTGAGTCGACTGACCGGTCCCGCCCGCGGGGATACCCTTGAGGTCGCGGGTGCCGAGTGTCCGGTGCCCCGGCAGCGTCGCTGCTCAGATCTACCCAGCCCGGCAGAAGGCCCCATGACGGATCGCCCGACTCGATCCACCCCCGACGCGACGGTCGCCGCCGACGAAACGGTCGTCTCCGACGCGACGCAGTGGAGTGCGGCCCCCGACGAGGAGACCGCCGAGGCAACCAACGAGTATTCCCGCGAGGTGCCGGAGCAACCGACCGAGCTCGAAGAACTGCTGACCGGAACCGCGGGCGACCCCGCACATCACAGTGACGTCAGCACCGTCCCCGCCGGACCCGGCGACCGGCGCACCGTCGACGACCTCGACGCCGGCGAACGGGTCGACGATTTCGACCTGCTGGTCGCCCTGGGCCGGGGAGCGTTCGCCCGGGTGTTCCTCGCGCGCCAGCGGTCCATGCAGCGGGTGGTCGCGGTGAAGATCTCCCGCGACCACGGCACCGAGCCACAGACCCTCGCCCAGCTCGACCACGACTACATCGTCCGGGTCTTCGACCAGCGCGTCGTCGAGGAACTCGGGATGAAGCTGCTCTACATGCAGTACGTGCCCGGCGGCACCCTGCTCGGTGTGCTGCGGCGGGTCCGCGAGACGCCGCCCGACCTCCGCACCGGACGCTTGATGCTCGACTCGATCGACGAGGTACTCGACAGCAAGGGCGCGATCAGGCCGAGCGACTCGACGGTGCGGGCGGAGATCGCCGGACTGTCCTGGCCGGAGACGGTCGCGTGGCTCGGCCGCAGGCTGGCCGAGGCACTCGACTACGCGGGCAAGCGCGGGGTGCTGCACCGCGACATCAAGCCCGCGAACGTCCTGCTGACCGCGGAGGGGGTGCCCAAGCTCGCGGACTTCAACATCAGCTTCAGCGATCAGGTGGCAGGCGCGAGCCCGGTCGCCTACTTCGGCGGATCACTGTCCTACATGTCGCCCGAGCAGTTGCAGGCCTGCCACCCCGACCTGCCGACCACCGCCACCGATCTCGACACCCGCAGCGACATCTACGCGCTCGGCGTCATGCTGTGGGAACTGCTCACCGGCACAAAACCTTTCGCCGACCTCGGCGCCGCCGGTCCGACCGCGCCGACTCTGGAGCGGATGCTGGAGTCGCGCAAACGCGGCATCGGCCCCGAGGCGCTCGCGAGCCTGCCGGCCGACTGTCCGGCCGCACTGCGCCGGGTGCTGCGCACCTGTCTCGATCCCGACCCCTCCGGCCGCTGGCAGAGCGGCGCGGAACTGGCGCAGCAGTTCGAGTTGTGCCTCGATCCGCACGCCAGAGACCTCGTCGACCCACCGGCACACAGTTGGCGACGTGTAATGCAGCGGTGGGCGATTCCGATCCTGTTCGCCGCCATCGCCATTCCCAATGCGCTGGCGGGCGCCTACAACTATCACCACAACAAAACGCTGATCATCAGCACGCTCTCACCGCTGGCGCAGCGTCATTTCGAGCAGATCCAGTTCGTGATCAATGCCATCACCTTCCCGCTCGGCGCGATCATCCTGCTGTTCCTGTGCCGCTACCCCCTCACGGTGCCGCGCGGACTGCGGAAGGGACGCCGGTACGACGCGCCGACCCTCGCCCGCGCCCGCACCGACACCCTGTTGCTCGGAGACCGCGTGGTCCTGGTCGTGTTCGGCCTGTGGGCGTTCGCGGGCCTGGCGTATCCGGTCTCGCTCCAGGTCGCGGCCGGGGGTGTTCCGCCGGGCGCGTACGTGCACTTCCTCGGCTCGCTCGTCGTGTGCGGCGCGATCGCGGTCGCCTATCCGTTCTTCTTCGTGACCTTCTACGCGGTGCGCTGCCTGTACCCGGTGCTGTTGCCCCTCGGCATCACCAGCAGTGACGACGACCGCAAGCTACGCGGACTCGACCGCCGCAGCACCCGATACCTCGCGGTCGCCGCCTCGGTTCCGCTGGTCGCGGTCGCGGGCATCACGTTCCTGTCCCCGGACCAGATCGGCGCGATGATCGGCGCGGTCCGAATCCTCAGCGTGGGAGCCATTTTCGCGTTCGTCGGGGCGTACTGGCTGTTCCGGCAGCTCGAGGTCGACCTGCATGCGCTCGAGCGGGTCGTCTCGCACGAGCGCGCGGAACGCTGAGGACGGGGCTCACGCCCGGCGGTAGTTCAGCACCAGGGTGCCGTTGTCGAAGGTCCGGGTGCCGGTGAGCGCGAACATCGTCGGCCGGAACTCGCCCGAGAAGGCCGGGATGCCGGCCCCCGCGACCACCGGGTACAGCTTGACGATCATCTCGTCGATCTCGGGCAGCACCGAGGCCGCGAGCTTGCCGCCGCCGGCGAGGTAGATGTCCTTGCCCTCCTCCTGCTTGAGCCGCCGGACGAGTCCGGCCGGGTCGCCGACCGTCACCTCGACGTCCGGGTGATCCACCGCGCCCAGCGTGGAGGACACGACGTACTGGCGCATCGGGCTGTAGGGGCTGGCGATGCCTGCCGCCATCGCGGGCTCGTAGGTGCCGCGCCCCATGATCAGGGTGTCGTAGCGCACCGGTTCCGCTTCGAGCCCGATCGCCTTGCGGATATGGGCGGGGACCACCTCGGGGAACTCGGCGTTCATGTAGGCCGACAGGTCGTCGCCCACCGGATAGAAGTCCCATTCGCCGCCGGGTCCGGCGATGTAGCCGTCCAGGGAGACGCCGATGTAGTAGACGAGCTTTCGCATATGCCACTCCGTCCGTAGTACTCTGGATGTAGTGATGCGAAGGTAGTACTACAGATGGAGTGGTGTCAATCGTGAGACAGAACGTGGAACGGCGGGCGGCGCTCGTCGATGCCGCCATCGAGGTGCTGGCCGCCGACGGGGCCCGCGGCCTCACCTTCCGGGCCGTCGACAAGCAGGCCACGGTTCCGGCAGGCACCGCCTCCAACTACTTCACCAGCCGCGACGACCTGCTCACCCAGGCGGGAGGCCGCATCTACGAACGTCTGCAGCCCGATGCCGCCACCATCGCGACCAGCCTGTCCGGGCCCCGAGACCGCACCCGGGTGGCTGAGCTGATGCGTGAACTCGTCGACCGCATCAGCGCCTTCCGAACCGGATACCTCGCCCTGCTCGAACTGCGCCTCGAGGCAACCCGACGCCCCGAACTCCGCGACGTCCTCACCACCCGGATCCGCGCGGACGTGGACGCCAACGTCGCCTACCACCTGGATTCCGGGTTACCCGGGGACGCCACCACCGTCCTCGCGCTGTACTTCGCGATGAACTGGCTGATCGTCGAGCACCTCACGCTCCCCGACGTCTTCCCCGAGGACCGGATGCACGAGCTGGTGAACCGGATCGTGGAACGGGTCCTGCCGCAGGCCTGACCACTACGGAACGCTCACCGGCACAAGGTGGTCCCGGCCCGTCAGGGGAACCGCAGCACCATCGTCACACTCGTCGTGCCCGCCCAGTTGGTCGTCTCGGAACCGGCCACATCCACGAAACCGAGCCGACCGTAGAGGCGGTGTGCGGGATTCTCGGTCCGCACGTTCAGGCAGACGCCGCGACAGCGCGGGCGGGCGTCCTGCAGCAGGCGGGTCAACAGTGCGGTGCCGAGGCCGGTTCCGCGCGCCGCCGAGGCGACGGCGATCACCAGCTCCGGGGTGTCGTCGTCGATGTAGCCGTACGCCGCGGTAGCAGCCGTGAACCGGCGCAGCCAGGCCGCGCCCTGCAGCCGGCCGTCGGGAGCCTGGCCTACGACTCCCAGATCGTCGACCGAGCCGCCCCAGTTCTCCGCGTAGCGAGCCAGCGCGGGGACCGACCGGATCCCGTCGGTCGACGAAAATCCTTGCTCCGCAGCATGAGACGCTTCGAAGAGCATGGTCCACAGGAAGTCCTGGTCCGCTGCGCCGGCCGGCCGCGGGAGGGTATCGAGCACGCGCCGGACGCTATCCAGCGGTCGGCGCTCGGCGCAACGGGATATTCGGACCGCCGACACAGTTGTCAATGCCTCGCAGTCCGAGCCGGGCCCTCGCCACGCACCCGAGGGAATCGCCGCGCCGACCGAAAGTGCATGGCCGCCATCGGCGTACCACCAGCGGCGACTGCGGGCAGCGATGATTCTCGGCGCCGCACACGGTCTACCTCACCGACCACCGCGATCGAGGGATCGCGGACCGCCGGAACGAAAGGCCTCGACATGGAGACCATCACCACGCCAGCCGGAATCGAGCTGGCCTTCGACCGCTACGTCGGTGGGGACGCCGGGACGGTGATCCTGATCGGCGGCGCCTTCGGCGAGCGGAAGTTCCCCAAGATGGTGGCACTGGCCGAACAGCTCGCCGACACGTACCGCCTGACCGTCGTCAACTACGACCGGCGCGGCCGTGGCGACAGCACCGACACGCCGGGCGACTACGACGTCGAGAACGAGATCGACGACATCGCCGCATTGGTCGAGGCGGTCGGCGGCTCTGCGTCGCTGTTCGGCTGGTCCTCGGGCGCGGGGCTGGCACTGCTGGCCGCGGCACGGGTGCCGGGGGTCCGCCGGGTGGTCGCCTTCGAGCCGCCGTTCGTCGTCGATCACGAGAACTTCGTGCCCGCAGCGGATCTGGAGGTTCGCCTGCACGAACTGATCGCGGCCGGGCGCCGTGCCGAGACCGTCAAGTTCTACATGACCGAGGCCATGGGCATGCCCCGCTACGTCACCGCGATCATGCGGTTCACCCCGATGTGGAAGAACCTGCTCGCCACCGCCCCGTCGACAGCACACGACTGGGCCGTGATGGGCCCCTACATGCGCGGCACGGCGCTCGACCCCGCCGAGTGGAGCTCCGTCACCGCGCCGACCTTGGTCATCTCCGGGGAGAAGAGTGACGCGCTGCTGCGCACCGGCGCCGCCGCGATCGCCGCAGCGCTGCCCAACGCGACCCATCGAGTGGTACCCAAGTTGAGTCACAACCCGAACGTCGAACTCCTCGCGCCGGTCGCCGGCGAATTCCTCACCGGCACGACGAACAGCGTCCACCCCGACCGGGAAGCGGATCGATGAGAACACTCACCCGGGCACTGAGCACCCTTTCCGCCCTCGCACTGTCGGCGGCGCTCGTCACCGGATGCACCAGCGCCGGGGCCGCCGGCATCGGCATCGGCATCGGAATCGACGCCGGCTCGACCGGCAGGTCCGCGGGCTCCGACGAGCCGAGCGCCGACGGCAGGGGCAGATACGCCGAGATCAACGGCCTTCGGCTCTACTACGAGACCCACGGCACCGGAGAGCCCCTGGTGCTGATCCACGGGGGTCTGAACACCATCGACTCCGCCTTCGCCGCGTTGCTGCCCGAACTCGCCGAGACCAGGCAGGTCATCGCCGTCGAACTCCAAGCGCACGGCCACACCGTCGACATCGATCGACCGATGCGGTACGAGCTGATGGCCGACGACGTCGCGGGCCTCGTCACGCACCTGGGGCTCGGAAAGACCGACGTACTCGGCTATTCGCTCGGGGGCGGGGTCGCGCTCCAGCTCGCGAGCCGCAATCCGGACCTGGTGCAGAAGCTGGTCGTCGTCTCCGCCCCGTTCCAGAGCGCGGGGTGGACGCCGGCGGCCCGGGCCGGCATGGCGGCCATGAACGCCGACGCCCTGCTCGGCACGCCCGTGCACGAGGCCTACACCAAGGCCTCGCCGAAGCCCGAGGGGTGGACGGCCCTGGTCGACAAGACCCGGCAACTGCTCACCGAGGACTACGACTGGACGTCGGAGGTCGCGTCGATCACCGCGCCCGCCCTGCTTCTGGTCGCCGAATCCGACTCGGTGCTGCGTGAGCACGCCGTGGCGCTCGCGAGCGTGCTCGGGAGCGGAGCGACCGCGCCGAGCGGCACCACCCCCGCCCGGCTCGAGATCATCCCCGGGGCCACTCACTACGACATCATGTACCGCGCCGACCTGCTGCTCCCGCTCGTCACGCCGTTCCTGGACGCGCCCGCCCAGGCGACGGCATCCGTTGGGGCCGCGAAATAGTCGATTCGGCTGGACCTGCAGCGTTCCGCGCGGGCGCTCGGACGCCCGCGCGGCACAACGGAACCAAAAAAAGCAAGACC
>NZ_JBHZAH010000073.1:0-24663 GCF_042754225.1 Rhodococcus sp. NPDC059234 | reverse complement strand
ACGGTGCAGCCGCCGGGTCCGATGTCGACCCGGGTCATGCCGCCGGCGAACGGGGCGGAGGCGGGCACCGACGGGCCGGCGTTCTCGGGTACCGCAGGGTAGGGGTAGCCGTAGGTGCTGGCGACGAAGACGCTGGACCCGGCGCCGATGGGTGAGTTCTCGCTGCCCGGTCCGCCCTTGGCCAGTACCGGTGTGTGGCAGATCTGCTGGCCGTCGGAGACCCGGTACACGAGCAGCGAGACCTGGGTGTCGGCGCTGTCGACGATGGTGACGTACTCGTGGCCGGTGCCGGGCCCGAAGTAGGTGGGCGTGGATCCGGTGCCCCAGCTGAGCTGGCCGGGTTTGCGGGCGCTGCCGCGGTCGTAGGGTGCGCGCCAGTCGACGTGCGGGGTGCCGTCCGGTCCGGTGGACAGTTGGTAGAGCGCGTGGGTGGTGGCGACCGAGGTGCCGTTGGGGGAGGTGGAGATGCTGTTCTCGACGCGTTCGCCGGCTGGCAGGTCCACGGTGCGGGTGTGGCCGGTGGTGTCGACGACGCCGACGCGTCCGGCGCCGGTGGCGAACCACACGTTCCCGGCCCAGTCGGGGGCCAGTCCGGTGACGCTGTCGTCGGCGGGGATGGCGTCGGTCAGGTCGACGGACTCGTCGATCGTCAGTGACCATTTCCCGCCGTTGTCGTGGTGGCCCACGCGGACCAGGTGGCGGTTGCCGTCGACGGCGACGAGTCGGTCGTTGTTGTCGAGGTAGGCGTACACGCCGCCGAGGAGGCTGCCCTTGGCGAGTGGGAGTTCTGCGAGTGAGCTGCCGGCGTCGCGGCCGCCGGTGGAGCCGGAGGCGACCGAGCCGAGGTCGGCGGATCCGAGGCCGCCGGACGAGCCGGAGGCGGGGCGGTCGATCAGGTGGACCGTCGGGTTGCGTCCGATCATGGTGGTGCACAACGCCACGATCATCGAGTCGGAGCCCTGCAGCAGGGTGGGGCAGGCGGACGCGAGGGTGGTGGCCCCGACGTCGAGCTTCCCGGCGCCCGGTCCCGCCAAGGGTGTCGCGTCAGAGGAGCCGGCGTCGCCGTGCATGGTGGAGGTGCCGTTCGGGCCGAGGAACGGGTTCGGCGGTGCCAGCGGCCCCCAGGCGGGCTGGGCGGCGGCGAGGCCGCCGCCGAACAGCACGCAGGACATCGCTACCGCGCTCGCGGCGACACCGGCCCGCACGGGTTTGCGCGAGGCGCTCCGTCGGCGGCGGGTGTCGAGGCCCGCGGGATCGGTGGTCGTGGTCACGGTCATGCGCGCTCCCCATCTATGTGATACGAATATTCGCATCAACTAATGCATATATCCGAACTGTGATGAGGGTAGGAGTAACAATGGCGCCTGGCAAGAGTGAATCGTCGGTGTCATCGCCCCCCCGACCGACCGAGTCGTGTCGATCGTCGAACTGCTTTCCGCGCGTAGCACGCCGGTGGCGTCGGCGGACCTGCCGATCAGCTACCTGACCACCCCGGTGTTCGACACAGCACGGTGGGAGTTGGAGATCGGCCCACTGCGGTCAGCGGTCACCCAGGACGAGCGGCGCGAATTCGCCGGCCCGCTGCTTTGCCGTGCTGGCCTGGCTGAGCGCTCCGGGGTTACGGTTTACAGGTTCTTGCAAGTGCAGGGGTATGCAACCGGGGAGGTTCGCTCTTGTTCGTACGCACGACGATTGCTGTTGTCGGCATCGGTTTGGCGCTGTTTGTCGCGGGTTGCGGTAGCAACGATTTCTCGACCGCGACGACAACCACACCGACCACCACGACAACGGTGGCGGCCACCACGACCACACCGCGGCCGACAAATGCGACGCTCGAAGAGGGGCCCCACCATCCCGCACCGATGCACTAGGTCGGTCCCGACTGAAGCGCCCGCGTCCGGCCCGCGGCCGAGTTCGCGGGGTCGGCCGGCGACACACAATTGCCGGCGGACCCGCGCACATCGCGACACCACGAGCACGCCGTACCTGAATGCGGCGCAAGTGGAGCCGCGAGAGCCGGCATGACGCCGACCGGGCCGGCGCCGATCACGGTCGTTCGTTGCGGGCGGCCTTCTCGACGATGCCGGCGATTCGCCTCGTCTTCGTCGCCGGTTGCTTGGCGAAGGCGATCTGGCTGAGTGCGAACTTGCGGACGCTCGGCGGCCACGCGTCCCAGTGGGTGCGGGCCTGCGGGTCCGCGTCGAGGGCCGCAGCGAGTTCCGGTGATTCGACGAGTGCCTCCGCGTCGTCGAGCAGGGACCACAGCCCGCGTTGCTTGGCATCGTCGATGACGGCCTGCCCGGCAGGTTGCATCCGTCCCTCGGCGAGCAGGTCGGTCACGCGTGCCTTGTTGGACGCGGCCCACGCGCTGTTGCGGCCGCGTCGGGTGAACCACATGCCCCGTCGGTGCTCGTCGATGGTCCGGGTGTGCCCGTCGACCCATCCCCAGCACAGGGCTTCCCGTACCGCCTGGTCGTAGTCGAGTGGGGTCTTGCCGGACTCCTTGCGCCAGAACACAAGCCAGACGCCGTCGGATTCGTCGTGGTTGTCCCGCAGCCACTCGCGCCACACGTCGAGGGATTCGGGATGTAGGTGTTCGGCGTTCGCGTTGGCCATGGGGACAAGGCTAGGTGTTGGCGGTCACGCGACCGCCGGTTTCGGTGCCGGGGGAGCCGGGCTGTGGTGGATGTGCCCGGTGGGGGTGGTGGTCCGGACGAGGTGTCTGCCGTCCGGCGAGTCGAGCGTCTCGGCGACCCATCCGGGTGCCTGTTTGGCGTAGTTGCACGCC
The DNA here is from genome assembly GCF_042754225.1 of Rhodococcus sp. NPDC059234. Taxonomy (NCBI): domain Bacteria; kingdom Bacillati; phylum Actinomycetota; class Actinomycetes; order Mycobacteriales; family Nocardiaceae; genus Rhodococcus; species Rhodococcus sp. NPDC059234. The sequence goes on along the minus strand of NZ_JBHZAH010000073.1, from coordinate 21,875 downwards.
TCGCACAGCCCCTGACCGTTCTCGAACGTGGTCGGTCCGCCGTCGGCGGCGGGATGGATGTGGTCGATGTGCCGCACGGGTGCATCGCACCAGGGCGTTCGGCAGACGGGGTCGCGGAGCCGGATCAACTCGGCCAGGGATGCGGGGAACAGGCGGGTGTTCCGGTCCATGGCGACCACCGCGCCGGTGTCCGGCCGCGTGTAGACCCGTCGAAGTTCGGCGACACCGGCCGTCGCGGCGGCGCGGACGAGTTCCCGCGCGATGTCTGCGGGAATCGGTCCGTAGCCGCGGACGTGTGCGGCCTCGTCGCCACCGCCGAACAGCGTGCGATCGGACACCGTCAGGTGCACTCGGACCGGTGTCGCCTGGGCGGCGGTGTCGTCGGTCGACGTGGTGACGATGCGGGCGACGAGGGTGTCCGCCATGATCTGCCCGCGGGTGCGTGGGTCGCCGGTGGCGGTTGCCGACGCGGCCGCCGCTGCGAGGGCCGCGTGGCAGGCGACGCCCTCCGACATGGGGAGCAGTGCCGTCACGTAGGCCATCGTGTCCGGTGCGGGGCGGATCGACACGCGCCGCTCGGTATGCGCCTTCGCCTTCCGTCGAACCCACACCTGCTTGTCGGCCTCGTATGCCATCTGGCGTGCGCGGGCGACGGTGTCTCTGTCGCTCATCTTCTCGAGTCGTTCGGGGTGGGCGGCGAGCGTCCGGTCGATCTGGGCTCGGTCTTCGATTGAGAGGCAAGCGGTTTCACGTGCGATCTGGGTGGCGCGCCACTCGGTGATCCATCCTCCGCGTAGCGCGCCGAGGGTGTGTGGAAGCTCGGAGGTGAGAGTCGTGGCCATGCCGAGATGGATGCCGCCGCGGTGCGGGGACTCGCGGCGGGCCAGCGCGATCTGCGAGGCAATGCCGCAATCTCGACGTTCGCACGCCGCTCCCGCATCGGTCGCCGCGCGGCGTTGTTGCGCGGCGAAGTCGGAGGTGACCTGGGCCTGGAGGCCGGCCGCGGCGCAGGTGAGCCGTTCGAGGGCTCGGAGCAGATCGATACGCTCGGGTTGCTCGTCGGGGCCGGTTGCGGCGGCGAGGGATTGAATCCACCTTTCGACGTCGGTGGTGGTCACCGTATCGGTCAAGCGCCCCTGTTCGCTCATGTGTTCGATTGTAGTGGGCGTGACCGACAGGTTCGGGGGTTCCGAGGATTCGTCGCGATGGCCTCGATCAACCGACGACGCGGACCGGTCCGTCCCCTCGGCTCGATGCGGTTGCGGTGGACGATCGGAACGCCGCGTCCGGCGAGCGCGGGTGCGGTTGCCGCGCGGTCGGCGTGGCGTCCCGACATCGCGGTCGGTAACGATCCGGTGAGCCTGCGGCCCAAGCTGCGCGTGCTGCGCATGCTGAGCGTGGATACTGCACCGGTGACGCTCACGAAGCGAACCACCTTTTCCGCCGTATCGACGGTGATGCTCGTTGTCGCGGGCCTGTTGGTCGCGGCCTCCGGGAGCAGTGGCGCCGCACCGCCGCCAGAGTGGCGATACACGATGGTGGCGTTCAGCAACACCAGCGACCGCGACCTGGATGTATACGAGTCGGGGGACGCCACTCACTTCCAACCCGTCCGGCTGTCGGCGTATCGGCCCCCCTCGGGGGTTGTCCGCGACCCGAGCATCTTTCGGCACACGGACGGGTCCTATTACGTCACTTATACGACCGCCGACGGCGCAAACATCGGCTTCGCGCGCAGCAGCGACCGCATGAACTGGACGCCCATGGGGTCCTGGCCGGTCCCGTTCTGCTGCGCGTTCCTGCCAGGCACGGGGGACGGCACCGGCTCGGCGAGCCCACCGGGCCTCTCGGGGTCGGCCGGGTTCAAGGACGGACCGTCGCTGTCGCCGTTCACCACGAAGGCCTGGGCGCCCGAATGGTTCGTGGACGGCGACCGCGTCAACGTCATCCTGTCGATGTCGACCGGTGGAGGGTTCGTGCCGTATCTGATGACGGCGCTGGAGCCATCGCTCCGGTTGTGGAGCCTGCCAGTCCCGCTCGACGGGATCGGCGCGGACCACATCGACACCACCGTGGTCAAGGTCGGATCGACCTATCATGCGTTCACCAAGAACGAGACGAAGAAGGTCATCGAGCATGCGGTCGCGTCGTCGGTGACGGGACCCTATTCGTTCGTCCCGGCTGGAAATTGGGGCTCGCTGCGAGAGGGGCCGGCCGTGGTCCAGTTGCCGAACGGTGCCTGGCGGATGTACCTGGACGCCTACGCCGAAGGGAAGTACCTCTATTCCGACAGCACGGATGGGCTGAGCACGTGGTCGCCCGTGCAGGAGCTTCCAGGCCTTTCCGGGACGGTGCGCCATGTCGGCGTGATGCGAGAGCCAGCATGAAGACGACCCGTCAAGGGGTGGACACGGTGGATGATCTGCAGCTCGCGCTCGATGTCGCCGACGCAGGCGCGCGACTGATGACGAAGGCGGACGGCACCCCGGTCACCGAAGCCGATCACGCGGTCGAGCGCTTGCCGTCCACGGGCACCAGACTCCCGTCCTCGCCGCGGTCTCCGATCGTCCAATCTGTGGTCAGCTGAGCCCGCGGATCGGTCCACTCGGATTGGCAGGACACCGAGGAGCCGACCGCGGGGGTACCCGTGATGCTGGGCGCGGTTACCTGGGCGGGGGCGAGGACGAGATCCGGGGCGACCGCCCAGTCTCGGATCGCGGCGGTGTCGGTGTACGCGGCGAGCCGCACGGTCGGGTCGTCGCAGTTGTCGCGCCGGTCGAGGTAGCTGGCGATCCCGGCGAGCCGGGCCGACGACCCGGTCCCGATGACGAGGGGACCACCGGAATCCCCGGAGCAGGGCACGACCGTTGACGTCGCCGTGTTCGCGATCCCCTCGACGCACACCGACTGCGACTGGTCGAAGTCGTAGCGATCCGCAATGGTGGCCTGGCATGCCGACGGCGCAACGACGCGAACACCCGCCTGCTGCACCGTGTCCGGGCTTCCGGCTGGTTGTGGACCGGTCAGCCCGCGACCCAGGATCCGACCGGTCCGGCCGACCTCCGGGGATGTCTCGAGCAGGGGGAGCGGCACGGCGTCGGGCACCGGCGCTGCGAGTTCGAGCACCGCGGCGTCGCCGCGGACCGTGCGGATCCCGTCGGGCCGGTCGGTGATCGCGTAGCCCGGCACGGCTGGTTCGGCGGTGTGCCGATGTGATGACGGAGGAGCGGACGGGGCGGGATGCCATTCGGGGAAGTCGCGTGCTGAGGGGGCGTGCACAATGGCGTGGGTGACGTCAGGGGAAACGAAGGGTCCGGCGCACGGCGAGGATTTCGCTGCCCTCGCCGCGTACGTGAAGGACTACCGCGCCGGTTGCTACGACGTCGACGCCGTCACCGAGTCGGTGTGCGCGAAATGCGGCGGACGAGCCTTCGAGATTGGCGTGGACGACGAGGCGGGTTGCGCCGAACGGCTCTGCGTGGCCTGCGACGACGCCGTCCTGATCGCCGACAGCGTGGACCACTGGCCCGACGCCGAACCGGGCCAGTGTGAATGCCCTTGCGGTGGAGAGGAGTTCGCCATCGCAGTCGGCTTTGCCTCGGTCGGCGACGGGAGCGACGACGTGCGCTGGGTGAGCATCGGTCTGCGGTGCCTGCGAGACGGGACGCTCGGCGTCTACACGGACTGGAAGGTCGACTACAGCCCTTCGGGGCACCTGCGAGGCATGGCGTAGGCGGGATCACCGCGGTGCCGCACCTCGCCTCACCCAACTCGATGGGTGTCCTCGACGCGCGGCCGGGGCGTCGTCGGCGGGTCGCGGCGCCTGCTCATTGCCCCGACGCGGGCGCCTCGCCCAACGTCCGTCGGGTGACGAACCGCCGCGGCATTCCCGACAGCGGATCGGTGAACTCCAGTTCCCGCGCGAGCAATTGGAGCGGGAGGGAATGATCGTCCGGCGCGTCGGGCAGCAGGTCGGGGTATCGCCGGTCGCCCAGGATCCCGACGCCGAGTGCCGCCAGATGCACCCGCAACTGGTGCATCCGTCCGGTGTGCGGACGCAGGACCGTGTGCAGCACACCACGTCCGGAGGCGCTCACGCCTGCCCCTCGCACCTCTACCGCTGTCTCGGCGTTGGGCTCACGGGAATCGTCGACGTCGACCTGCAGTTGGCCGCGCCGCGCCGCGATGTGGTTGCGGTAGACGAGGGGAACGGCGCGTCCGGCGAGCGCCGGTGCGTCCGGGTCCCACCCGGGCGGTCGCGCCGACACCGCCTCGTAGACCTTTGTGACCCGCCGCTTCTCGAACAGCGACTGGTATGCGCCGCGGGTCGCGGGGCGGGCCGAGAACATCACCAGTCCTGCGGTCCCGCGGTCGAGTCGATGGATCGGCGCCAGGTCCGGATTGTCGAGGCGGACCCGCAATCGGACTAGCGCCGACTCTTGCAGGTAGCGCCCGCTCGGGGTGGTCGGGAGGAAGTGCGGCTTGTCGATCACGACGAGGTCGTGGTCGACGTGCAGTATCTCCTCGCGGAACGGCACCGGGTCCTCCGCCGGCAGATCGCGGTAGTACCAGACAAACGGGTGCGCGCCCAGCGTCGTGCCGCGACCGATCGGGCGGCCGTCGGCGCCCACGATCTCGCCGGCGTCGAACCGCCGGTGCAGATCGCCGGAGTCCAGGTGGTCGAACCTCGCGACGACGTACTCGGCGATCGTCGCCCACGGCCCGGACGTCGGGACGCGCAGCCGCGTCGGTCCGACCCCGTCCTTGACGGGCAGCGGTGAGGGCATCGGCACGTGCGCCATCATCCCACCGGCTACTGGCCCGGCCGCGCCGCGGGCCGCGACGAGGTGCAGGCGTCCGGCCACGGCCCGGCGACGACGCTAGCCGTGCCGCGCCACGTCCTCGCACAGGATGCCGGGCCAGCGGGCGAGATCGGGCGGCGTGTGCGCCACCTCCAGCGTGGCCCTGGGCAGCAGGTCCACCAGCGCCTGGGCGGTGGACACCGGATGGGCGGGGTCGTCGGTCCAGGCCAGCACCGTGGTCGGCGCGCCGATCGTGGCGATCTCGTCCGGTGCGGGCAGGTCGCTCAGCGCGGCCCCGCGGAACAGGGAAGGAAGCAGGTGCTCGGCAACGTCCGGCACGGTCTCGGGCGCCCCGGCGGTCGCCGGGGGGTGGGCCGCGGCGAGGTCGGCCCCGAGGAACGCGTCGAGTCCCTGCTCCTCGATCAGCGCGGCATCGCGCCGGTAGTCGTCGGCCTTGGCGGCGCGGGTCTGCCAGGCGGTGGCCGGCACCAGCAGCGTGAGGCCGGCGAACCGGCCCGGATCGCGCACGGCCGCATGCAGCAGGGTTCCGGTACCCATCGAAGGGCCGACGCCGTGTACCTGCTCACCGGGGAACCAGTGGTCGAGCAGCCTCAGCAGGTCGTCGGCCAGGACCGGCCAGCGGTAGTCCTCGGCGACCGCACGCCCGGTCGAACGGCCGTGTCCGCGCGCGTCGTACCTCAGCAGCCGGGTCCCGCTGAGCCCGCGGCCGAGATCGAGCTCCATCACGCGGTCGCGATGGCGGCTGGAGGTGAGGCCGTGGAGTTGGACGACCGGGTGGCCGCCTTCGTCGCTCAGCTCCACGTCGAGTTCGGCGCCCGGAACACTGAAGGTCGGCACGGCGGCTCCTCGATGGTTGACAGGCGCGGTGGCGGGGAAGGTGCGGTCGCTGGGGAAGCGCCTAGGATACCGACATGCGGCTGACCAACGTCGCGCACCTGCGCCTTCCGTTCGGCCGACTGCTCGGCTACGACGTCCACGTGGGTCCGCCGGGCCGATCGCTTCCCGTCTCCTTCGACCAGCGACGCCACGTCGGTGCAGGAGACCGTGCCGGATCCTGGATGGCGTTGTCCTTCAGGCTGTCCGAGCCGGTGCCGCCCGACGCGCTCGCGGCCGCGTGGCTGGCGGTGATCGCGCGGCACGGCACGCTGCGGTCGGTGTTCGTGCCCGGCGAGGACGGCCAGCCGCGGCTGTACGAGGTCGAGGTCTTCCCCGGCGACTGGGCCCTGCACCCGATCGCCCCCGGGCAGGCCGTCAACGACGCGCTCCGCGACGTGCTCGACCGCGCCTGCTCGCCGTACGGTCGTCCGTCGCACCGGCTCTGCGTGCTCGAGACGGCGGCGGGGCCGACGGTGGTGGTCGCCGCCGACCACTCGCACGTCGACATGTGGTCGATGCTGGTGATCGCCCGCGACCTGCTCGCCGCGCTGGCCGCGGTGCGAGAGGGGCGGTCACCGTCGCTGCCGCCGACGCCCGCCTTCGCCGAGCACACCCGCGCGCTGCGGGACCGCCCGGCCGCACCCGACGACGTACGCCGCCGCTGGGCCGAAGTGCTGGCAGCCGGCGGCGAGGTGATGCCACGCTTCCCGCTGTCGCTGGGCGCGGCGACGCTGCACCAGGAGCGGGTGGAGGTGCGCGACGTCCTCGACGTCGACGGCAGCGCCGCGTTCTCGGCGCAGGCCCGCGACGACGGTGTCTCGACCCTGGCGCTGGTGGTCTCGGCGATGACCGCCGTGACCCGCGAGCTGGCCGGCACCCCACTGCGGGCGGTCTTCCCGGTGCACAGCCGCTACGACGCCACCTGGCACGACTCCGTCGGCTGGTTCATCACCAACTCGGTGCTGGAATCGACCGACCCCGACCCCCGTGCCGGCGCGGAGGCGGTCAAGGAGGCCGTCCAGATGGGGTCCTGGCCACTGGAGGACGTGCTGCGTCCGTGGGGCGGGATGCCCGAGGCGCCGGGGATGTTCGCGATCTCGTGGCTGGACCTGCGCCGGCTGCCCGTCCGGGTCGACGCGACCGGCCTGGAGGCGCAGTACGTCGGCGCGACGATCCGGACCGACGGTGTGATGCTCTGGTTCATCCTCGACGAGTCCGGGCTGCACCTGCGCTGTCGCTACCCCGACACCCCCGAGGCTCGGCGGCATGTCGGCACCTGGCTGGACACCCTCATCGCCCACGTGCAGTCACGGGCATCGGTCGGGGGGCGGCTCCGACTCGGCGACAGGACCTATCGGGTGCAGCGGGCCGGCCGTGCCGACGTTCCTGCGCTTGTCGCCCTACTGTCCGACGACGAGATCGGCCGCACCCGAGAGGGCGCCGAGATCGCACGGTACGAGGAGGCGTACGACGCCGTCGCCCGAGACTCCTCGCACTACCTGGCCGTGGTCCGCGACGAGCACGACCGGATCGTCGGCACCATGCAGCTCACCGTCATCCCGGGGTTGTCCCGTGGCGGCACCACCCGGCTTCAGATAGAAGGGGTTCGGGTGGCGGCCTCCGAACGTTCCCTCGGGGTCGGAACCGCAATGCTCGAGTGGGCGCACGACCACGGCCGGCACCGCGGCGCGACTCTCGCGCAGGTCACCACCGACCGGGACCGCGAGCGGGCGCAGGCGTTCTACGCGCGGCTCGGCTACGACAACAGTCACGTCGGGCTCAAGAGGGCACTGTGACGATGTCCGGCGGCTACTCGTTCGCGTCCGGCCTGGGGTGAGAGCGGGCGTTCACCTGCGGTCAGACGCGAACGAACAGGCGCAGGGACTCGGCGACGACGGCGTCACGGGTCCGGCCGTCGGGGTCGGCGTCGGGGCGCAGCCAGATCGAGGCGTGATTGAGGATGCCGTGCAGGCAGTGCAACGCGACTGACGGGTCGGGGCAGTCGAACTCGCCTGCGTCGACGCCGAGATCGACGACGCGGCGGAAGAGCTGGTCGTGGCGCCGGCGCATCGCCTTGATGAGCTCGCCGTGGGCCGGCGGCCACGGTGCGGGAAACGAGAACACCTTGCCTACCTCGGGGTAGCGCACCGTGAGGATGTGCAGCTGCTCGGCGATCAGGGCGCGCAACTGCTCGGTAGCGGTTCCGCTCGCGGCCGCGTCGAGCGCCTCGGCCAGGCTGGTCAGTACGTCGGTGGTGAGCTTCTCCAGGGCCTCCGCGACGAGCGCATCCTTGCTCGGGAAGTAGTGGTACAGAGTCGCTTTCGCGATGTCAGTGCGCTCGGCCACGTCCTCGAATCGCATGCCCTGATAACCGCTGCCGGCGAGGATCTCGAGCGCGGCGGTGATCATCTCCGCCTTGCGGCGATCGCGACGGCGCGCGGCGCGTCCCGCCTGGGCGGCGGGTTCCCCGTCCACGGTCGAAGTCATCGCCCGATCATATCGGCCGGCCGGTCCGGGAAGACCCGCCGCGACGTGGGGTCGGAGCGGGGATGCGACCCCGGAAGGTGCAACCACGGGGGCGATAATTCGACTCAATGGGATAAAGTTCGACCGAAGGGTCGAGAAATGGGTGAAAGGTGCGTCCGATGACCGAGGCGACAGGACACAGGGCCGGCTACTTCGAGCGGGTCTCGGATCATCGTTTCGTCCCGACCCCGCATGCGAGCGGTGCGTGGGCGGCCGACGAGCAGCATTTCAGTCCGGTGGCCGGGTTGGTGGTGCACGAGATCGAGAGGATGCGAGCGAGCGAGGGTCGTCCCGCACTGCCCATGGGACGCATCGGATTCGACATCCTCGGTCGAATCACGTTCGAGGAGTTCGACGTTCACGTCGAGATCGTCCGGCCCGGCCGGACCATCGAACTGGTCCAGGCGACAGTGGTCATCGCGGGCCGTGCCGTGGTCACGGCCAGGGCCTGGTACCTCGCCGACCTCGACACCGCCGTCGTCGCCGGCGGGGAACCCGATACGCTGCCGGACCCCGACACCGCCTCGCGGTGGCCGATGGACTCGGTGTGGTCCGGCGGTTACGTCGCCTCGCTCGACGTCCGGCAGGTGGGCACGCCGAGTGCTGGGCGCGCGACGGCATGGGCGTCGACGTCGGTGGATCTGGTGGTGGGCGAACAGGCCGGTAACCTGGCCTCCTTCCTCTCCCTGGTCGATACCGCGAACGGCATCGGAGCGCTACGGGACCCCACCGAGTGGATGTTCCCGAACTTGGACCTGACCATCCACCTGTACCGCCAGCCCGAGGGCGGGTGGACCGGGCTCGACACCACCGTCACCTTCGGCTCGACGGGGCAGGGGCTGACGAGCACGATCTTGCACGACGCCCACGGTCCCGTCGGCTGTGCGCAGCAGATCCTCACCGTCCGGCCGCTGCCGAAAGCCGCGGTTGAGGCGAGTTGATGCCGGGCGTGGATCAGCGGCGGGCACGGTCGAGGCCGTCGAGGATCAGGTCGAGCCCGAACCCGAACTCGGCGCCGTAGTCGTAGCCGGGCCGCAGTACGTGCTCGACCGTCAGTTCGGTGAGGTGGGGGTACTCGTCGGAGGTGGATTGCGCGAGGATCGTCTGGGCGACCTCGGCGGTCTCCTCCGCGGTGTCGAACGGCAGGCTCGTCTCCTGCAGCGCGAACCCGTAGACGTAGCTGTCGACGACGGAGAAGGCGTGGGCGGCCATGGCGATCGAGAAGCCCGCTCCCCGAAGGGTTCCGATCACGGCGTCGTGGTGTCGCAGGGTCGCGGGCCCCGGGTTGGTGCGTGAACTCATCAGCTCTGTGGCCCAGGGGTGACGTGACAGGACCTCGCGGGCCGAGGCGGCCCGGCGGAACATGGCGTCGCGCCAGCCGGCGCCGTCGCGGGGGAGTTCGATCTCGCCGAAGACGCTGTCGACCATCCCGTCTCGTAGGTCTTCCTTGTTGGACACGTGGTTGTACAGCGACATGGCCTCGACGCCGAGTTCGCTGCCGAGTCTGCGCATGGTGACCGACTCGATTCCGGTCGCGTCGGCGATCGCGACGGCCGCGCTCAACACCCGCGTCCGGTCCAGCCGCGCCCGGGGTGCCGATGCGCCCGACGGTTTCGCCATCTGTCCCCACTCCCGTTTCCGCCCCGGATCTTCATGGGACTTACAAAGTAAGTGTCATACTTACGACGTAAGTCTAGCCCCGACCGCCGGCGCAACTCACTCGCAGGCGACCCCGTCACCGTCACGGTCCAGCTTCCGGCTGTACCCGGGCTGCCCGGCGTAGATCGGCGCTGCGCCCGCCGCCCGCGCCGCGCTGCAATTCGCGTACGACACCCCCGCGCCGGGCTGCGGCACGGGCGCCGGCGCGGGTGCGGGTGCGGGTGCAGGCGGTGGAACAGCCGCGGCCGGCGCAGGGGCCGGTGGGGCGACGAACGGAACCGGTGCGGGTGCGGGTGCCGCCGATCGAGGCGCGGGTGCAGGCGGGGCCGTCGCGACCTGCTGCCGCTCGGGCGTGGGATCCGCGGCGGGGACGACCCTCGCCGGCGTCGCGCCGCACGTCTCGAGCACCCGCGCCATCGCGTCCCGTTCCGCGGCGGTGACCCACAGCCCGTACGCCGCCTTCACCTCGATCTGCCGGGCGACGTAGGTGCAGCGGTACTCCTTGTTCGGCGGCAGCCAGGTCGCCGCATCGCCGTCGCCCTTGCGCTGGTTGGTCGGACCGTCGACGGCCTGCAGGTTACGAGGATCGTTCGCGAGGTTGCGCCGGGCCTGATCGTCGAGCTGCTGTGCGCCCTTCTGCCACGAATCCGACAGTGCCACCATGTGATCGATCTCCACGGCGTTCGACGTGCCGGAACCGCGGGTGAACGCGATGGTGGTGCCCGTGTAGCTGTCGGCGAGCGTGCCGGTAAGGACGGTGCAGCCGTTCGAGCCGGGTTTGAGCGCGACGTCGGAGAGGTCCCGTCGCAGGATGTCGTTGCGGGTGTCGCAACCGTTGTGGCCGCCAGCGACGGTCACGTCGTCGGACCAGGCCTGCCCGAACAGGGCGCGGTCGTAGCCGGTCTTCGGCGCCCGGCCCTTGACGGGCAGGGTGTCCAGCTGGGCCAGCGCCGTGTTCGCGGCGTCGGTTCCGTTGGCGGACACCGCGACAGCGTCGACGGTCGGGGCGACGACGCTGGTCGTCGTCGTGCCGGTGGTCCGCGACGTCGGTGCCGCCGCGGACGAGGTCGCCGAGGCGCTGGTGGTCGGCGACTGTGGCGACGTCTCCGGCGCGCGGCATCCGGCCAGGCTCACGACCACCAGGAGCCCTGCTGCTCCGGCGACCCAGGCGGTGTCCCTGCGTACGAGCCGGACGGGCCGGGCAGCGCTGACGGGGGAGGCGGTCCTGGAGAACACGAGCAGATCCTTCACGGTGCGGTGATGCGCCGGTTTCGGCGCATCGTCAGCCCCATCCATATCAGGCATTTCGGACCGGTCGGGTGGCTATCGGCGCGGATTCATCCGTTCGACTGGCGAGAGAGGCGCCGGGTGATCGTCAGGGCACGTAGAACGTGGCGACGCCGGGCGTCACGATTCCGGCAACCGGATTGACGATGACGACGACCTGCCCGATCCCGGTGTTCAGGGTCGCCGCGGCCGGAATCCCGTTCAGGCCGTTCGACAACTGGGTGGACCCGGTCGCGCCGGTCGACAGGTTCATCCACTGCGCCTGGGAGGAGAGCGGGCAGCCCCAGCGGCCGGGATTTCCTCCGGTGATCACCGCAACTCCGGGCTGCTCGCCGACTACCGCTGCGCACCGAATCGGGGGTGCGTCGAAGCTTCCGTTCGAATTCCCGAATGGGGCCGGATCGATCTGAAACGGGACCGTCACCGGCATTGCCGCCGCAACCCCCGCGGTCGACAACCCCAACGCGGTGACGAACGTGGCGCACAAACCGAACCTGAGAGCGAGTTTCACGACAGATCTCCTGCACTGGTAGAGGACCCGACCTGACCAGGGGACAGCGTATCGCGCACCTCGGGTGCTCAGGCGGCCGCGCTGGACACCCGACGCGCAGGTATCCCGAACGTCGCCTGCACCTGGATCCACTGTGCGAGCACCTGGCACCCCGTCAGCCCGCTCGCGTCGAAGGGTTCGGTGCCGTACGCGACGTGCCGCCCGCCACGGGGATTGGACACCCGCAGACCGCGCCAGGCCAGGCGTTCGGGCAGGTATCCGAGCACCTCGACCGCCGCGGTGCGCAGCCGCCGCAGGTCCGTGCGCCACTGGCGAGGGCTCAATCGCGTCTTCGTCGCGTTCTGGAAGTTGTTGTCGCGGATCAGTTCCCAGAGCTCGCGGAGCCAGGTGCGAGGTTCGCGCAGCGACATCGAGCGGGTGAGGTCGGCGACGTCGCGCACGTAGCTGTCGTCGCTGGCGTTGCAGATCATGTCCTCCGGATGTCCGACCCACAGGATGGGGATCGAGTCCGGTGTCGTCGGACCAGGGCCGGCGACGCCGTGCCCGCGGCAGCCCGGCACGGCGCCGTCCGGTTGTTCGGGGTCGGAGATCAGGCCGACGGCTGCGACGGCGTCCGCGGTCAGGCGGCCGGCGGCGACGTGGCCGAGCACCTCGCGGATGACCGTGCAGCCCTGCGAGTAACCGATCAGCATCACCTGGCCGTCGGTCGCCGCGACCGCCTCGATCACCCTGCGCACGCCGACCGCCGTGCTCTGCCGGTAGCTCAGTCCGCCGACCGCGACCGGGCCGTAGGACGCCGGATAGCCGACCCACCGCCCGACGAACCGATCGTCGAGCGTGTCGGTGACCCCACGCAGCAACCCGGACACCTCGGTGCGCAGGTCGGCGGGGTGTGATTCCCCGGTGCCGCCGACGGCGAGAACGGTGATCCGCGACATGAGTCCACGATGCCCGCGCCGAGTAAGGATCCGTTCAGGGGCGGCTGAGAGGACCCTGGCAATTGGCGCTCGTCGTTCAGTCGACCTTTGCGAGCAGCGCGTCGAGCGCCGCGTAGCTGGCGTTCATGCCGTCCTCCATGCCGGACTGCAGCATGCCGTCACGTTCGGCGGCGGTGAGGAACTGGCTGTCGATCACGACCTTGGTGCGGCCGTCGCCCAGGTCGACGAATTCGACGGAATCGATGCACGGGTGCGCGGGCATGCCGTCCCACTCGAACGAGTACACGAGGCGCTCGGGCGGGATGATCTCCCGGAAGCGTCCCTCGAAGCCGTCGGTTCCGCCTTCGTGATGCTCGACGAAACGCCAGTGGCCGCCCCGCTCGAACTCCCAGCGTTCGACGTCGAGGGGGTTGCCGCGACCCCACCACTGGGCGAGCTGCTCGGGTTCGGTGTACGCGGCCCAGACCCGGTCGCGGGCGGCGTTGAAGACGCGTTCGACGTGAATCTCCCTGTCACCGGGGGTCGTGACGGTCGCGGCGGTGGGGGTGTGTTGCGTGGTCATCGTTACTCCTCCATGCGGTTGAGGAACTGTTCGAGACGGTCCAGTCGGCCCTCGATCTCGCGCTGGTGACCGCGAATCCAGGCGGCCTCGCGGTCGAGCGGGTTCGTGCCGAGTCGGCAGTGGCGCACGCGGCCGTGCTTCTCGGTCACGACCATGCCCGCCTCCTCGAGCAGGTGGAGGTGCTTCGTGATGCCGGTGAGGGTCATCTCGAAGTGCTCCGCGAGTTCGCTGACCGTGGCGTCCGTCCGGCCGAGGTGTTCGAGGATCCCGCGCCGGGTCGGATCCGAGAGTGCAGCGAACGTTGCGTCTAGACCTGAATGCTGAACCATCTAGTTCAGTATTTGTCGCGGACTTCACGATGTCAAGGGACTGGGGCCGGCGATGTCGCGCGGGTGGTCTGTCTGCCCCTGGCAGACAAATCGATTCGCGTCCGCGGCGGGCGGATACAACGGGAAGCATGATCGAGACATCGCCACTGGACTACCGCGACCAACTGACCGACCGCCTGTTCCGGCAGCGCATTCTGATGCTCACCGGCGAGGTGAACGACGAGATGGCCGAGCGGGTGTGCGCCGAGCTGGTGTTGCTCGCCGCCGCCGACGCCGAACGGGACATCGTCCTCTACATCAACTCGCCGGGCGGGTCCGTCCTCGCCGGCCTGGCCATCTACGACACGATGAAGCTGATCCCCAACGACGTGGTGACCGTGGCCCTCGGATTCGCCGCCAGCATGGGGCAGGTGCTGCTGGCATCGGGCTCCCGGGGAAAGCGGATCAGCCTGGCGCACAGCCGGATCATGATGCATCAACCGTCCGCGGGCATCGGCGGCACGGCGATGGACATCGCCATCCAGGCCGACAACTGGGAGTACATGAAGCGTCAGTCGGAGGCGATCCTCGCGACCGAGACCGGCCGTTCGGTCGCTGAGATCGCCGCCGACAGCGACCGGGACCGCTGGTTCACCCCGGAGCAGGCGCGCGACTACGGGATCGTGGACGAGGTCGTCGACTCCTTCGCGCAGATCGCGCCGTTCGCGGCGACCCGACGGATGGGGCTGTAGCAATGTCTCAGTACACGATTCCCAATGTCATCGAGCGGACTCCCGCGGGGGAGCGCTCCTTCGACGTGTTCAGTCGCCTGCTCAACGAGCGAATCATCTTCCTGGGCACCGAGATCGACGACGGCGTCGCGAACGTCGTGATGGCCCAGTTGCTGCATCTCGAGGCGGAGGCGCCCGATCGGGAGATCGGGCTGTACATCAACTCGCCGGGCGGTTCGACCACCGCGATGCTCGCGATCTACGACACCATGCAGTTCCTGCGGCCGCAGGTCGCCACCTACTGCATGGGTCAGGCCGCATCCGCGGCAGCGGTGCTGCTCGCCGCGGGCGCGCCCGGCAGGCGGTACCTGCTCGCGCATTCCCGGGTGTTGCTGCATCAGCCCTCGACGCAGGGGCAGGGCTCGATCTCCGACCTCGCGCTGCAGGCCGCGGAGGTCCTGCGAATCCGGTCGCAGACCGAGGAGATTCTCGGTGTGCACACCGGTCAGGACGTGGCGCGGCTGCGCAGGGACACCGACCGGGACCGGATCTTCACCGCACGGGAGGCGATCGACTACGGCCTCGCAGACGAGGTGATCATGACCCGCGGGGTCGGGTGAGCACGGCTACGCGGCGAGCAGTTCCACTCGTGCGTGGCCGCTCCGACGGCTTCCCTCCTGCGGCAGGAGGGCCGGTGTGCCCGTCTCGACCCGCCGCGTGACGGCCAGTCGTCGGATGCCTCGGGCGAGTAGGTGTTCGAGCGGGAGTCCCAGCGCGCCGCACACCGAGTGCAGCATCTCCGACGACGGCTCCTTGCGGCCACGCTCGACTTCCGACAGGTACTGCTTGGACATGCCGACGGCCCGCGCCACGTCGGCGAGCGTGCGGTCCTGGTCGCGGCGTTCGTCGCGCAGGATCTCGCCGTAGACCGCGCGCAACAGTGGCGCAGGGGAGTCGGCGCGGGCCGGGCCGCGCCGGTCGCCGCGCCGGGCGGCCAGGTCGACGACGACGGGTCGATCTGCTGCAGCCATGATCCCGAGTTTCGCACCGCCCGGCGACGGAGTCGCCGCTGTTCGCGCAGAGCAGACGCCCCCCGCGCTTCGTTCAGACCAGGTACGGCACCAGGGCCTTGCGGTCGGTGGGGTAGTCGGTGAACTTCTCCTGGTACCACTGGTGGGTCGCGAAGGCGCGGGGGATGAGGTTGCCGGCGGTGATGAGCAGGATGACGACGCCGGGCAGGGCCCAGGTCAGCAGCGCGAAGCCGGACCAGGCGATCAGCTCGCCGAGGTAGGCCGGGCTGGTGACGAAGCGGAACCCGCCGCCGAACGGGATCCGGTACTCGGCGGCGCCGGGGTTCTTCTTGTCGCGCAGGTTCCGCACGATCGACTCGGAGCTGACCAGCAAAGCGAAACCAGTCAGGTAGACGACCAGTCCGACGAGGAATCGGGGGTCGGTCAGCCAGTCGGTGCCGTACTGGCCGAAGTAGTCGTGGCTGAACAGTGCGCCGTTGAGGTACCCGTGCATCGACGTCACGAGCATGCCCATCACGATCACCGAGATGTTGAACGTGCTGCGCTTGCCCGGCACCTGCCGGATCGCGAGCGGGAAGAACCAGCCGCGATTCGCGTAGTGCATCAGCCAGATCGCGGCGAGAACCAGTGACGTCGGCTCGAACCGGTTCGGTCCGGTGAGGTAGAAGACCAGGAACACCACCGTCGCCGGGATCTCCATCAGCCACCAGCCGAGCTTCGGGTTGAGGTTGAACCCGAGGTTCGCCTGGGAGAAACGCCCGTACGAACTCTGGGCGAAGAAGCTGCCGACGATCACGAACGCGGCGAACGCGAACGCGAGAGTCAGCACGGTGTCGTACGCGGTGTTCCCGGTGTACCAGTGCATCGAGATCCTTCATCTTCTGCGCGTGGCCGCTGGTCGGCCGGCGTCGTCGACTGCGCCGTGTGGTGTCGCCGACGCAAGAAACTAGAACGTGTTATACCGCACCCGGTGGCGCTGTCACCGCGAAACGGGGCGATGATGCGCACGGATTTCCGGGTAGCGAGCGACCCCGGCGCGGGGGATGATTCGCTGATGGGGCCGCCACGGGCGCGGCCCGGAACGGAGAACCGTCATGGCCCCCGCCGGCGCCGACAGCTTCCTCGTCGAACGCTCCGTCGTCGTGGGCGCCGGCCCCGAGGCGGTGCACGCGCTGGTCGACGACTTCCACGAGTGGCCCGCGTGGTCCCCCGTCACCACCTTCCTGTTCGAGCCCGGTGGTACCGACACGACCGTCCGCTGGCAGATGACCGGCAAGAAGACGTGGTTCTTCAAGGTCTTCGGGTTCGTCTTCAGCATGGACAAGATGGTCGGCAAGGACTTCGAGAAGGGACTTGCCAAGCTCGAGGCGGCCGCCGAGGCGCGCTGAGGCGATGGCATGACCGAACCCGATCGGGTCCTGCCGCTCTTCGCGACCGATCCGGTCGCGGGCGCGGTGTTGGCGGCGGCCTTCGCGGCATTCCTGTTCTCCGAGTACCGGATCGGCCGGATCCGGCCGTCGGCGTCGCGTCCGCGCGACCGCAGCGGTCTCGCGGTGGGGCTCGGTCTGCTCGTCTCGTATCTCGGCGGGCTCGCCGTGAGCGTCCTGGTGTCCGCGACGGTGGTCGTCCACGGGCGATGGTGGTGGTTCGCCGCGGGGCTCGTGGTCGCGGCGGCGGGGCAGGGGCTGCGGCTGCGCGCGGTCCGCGAACTCGGGTCGTCGTTCACCTTCCGGGTCCAGACCGTCCCCGGGCAGGCCGTCGTCGACACCGGCCCGTACCGGTGGGTCAGGCATCCGTCCTACACCGGCGCGCTGATCTGTGCGCTCGGATTCACCGTCGCCTACACCAACTGGCTGGCCCCGCTCGCCGTGCTCGGGTTGGCGGCGGCCTACCTCGTCCGCATCCCGTACGAGGAACACCTGCTCGCTGCCGAGCTCGGCGAACCGTACCGCCGGTACATGCGGCGGACCACCCGGCTGATCCCGTTCGTGCTCTAGACCTAGCGGGTGGGGAAATCCAGGACGGTCTGGCTCAACGGCATCTGGTCCGTCCGCGGTTCGGGCGTCGGCAGGTAGGTGACGTCCTCGAGGGTGGCGTGCCCGGCCAGTGCGAAGGAGTCGAACTCGAACGGCGCGCCTTGCGCCAGTGCGGGATTGGTGTTGTCCATCACCTGGAAGTGCAGGTGCGGGGCCGTCGACTGCCCGGTGTTGCCCAGACTGGCGAGGACCTGGCCACGGGTGACCCGATCGCCGGCCTCGACCCGCAGGCTGCCCGGTTTCAGGTGCGCGTAGGCCGCGTACAGTCCGTCGCCCAGGTCGAGCACCAGGTTGTTGCCCATCGCCTCGGTGAAGTCCCGCTCGGGTTGCGGGGCGCCGACGACGTTCTCCGCCTTGCCGTCCACCGCGGAGGTGATCGTCCCGTCCGCGACGGCGAGCACGTCCTGGCCGTACCCGACGTAGTTCTCCTTGTTGTTCTCGCCTCGGTACGCGAACCCGGCACGGTCGACGCCGAGGAAGTCGATCGCGTACCGCTCGAACAGGAGCAGCTTGCCGTTCACCGACCAGGCGCCGCGCCGGTGGTGGGTGTCGGAGCCGCAGCAGCCCTCCATCGCCGCCCAGCCTTCGCCGGCGAGCGGCGGCCCGATGACCGGGACCTTCCCGTCGAAGACGGGCACGGTGACCGTCGTGTCGGGAGTCTGCACCGCGGGCGGGCCGGACTCGTCGACCATCCCGGACAGGGTCCCTCCCTCCGCGCCCGGCGCGGGTGGCGGCGCATCGGCCGCGACCGCCATCGAGGTCGCCAGCGCGCCGGGGGCCCGCCTCCCACCGGGCAGGACGAGGTCCACGTAGAAGATCCCGGTCTGGGCGGGCAGCAGTCGGGCGACCGGGGTCGTGTGGTCGCCGACGAGGTTCATGTTGGGCGCGACGGCGTCGGCGCCGTACGTCGCGAGGGGCGTGCCGGGTGCGTCCGCCGCGGCGACCGTCACCTGACGCACCGTCAACGGCACCGTCGTCGCGTTTGTGACCACCACCTCGTAGGTGAGGTGGCTGGCGCCGTCGGTGGTGTCGACGGGAGTCGGCGCGAACGGCACCTCCAGGGCCAACGGGGCGGGGCCGACGATGGGGTCGGTGGACGAGATTCTCTCTGCCGGGGTCCATTCGGTGCCCCACCGGGGCTGCGCCGTCGGCGACGACTGCGTGTCGCACGCGGTCACCGCCAAGCCCAGGGCCGCCACCGCGGTGAGCCGACGCCACGTGCGGTTCATCAGCGCCTCCCGGTTGCGCGCGATCGCTCCGGTCGAGCGTATCCGCGCAGCCGAGCGCGGCGCCGTATTCGCCGCCCTCGAATCTCGGTGTCAGGCCATCTCGGGCACGTGCAGGTGCGCGATCGCGAGCTCGAACTCGCACACCTCGAGCACCTCGGCTCCCATCTCCCGGGCGACTCTTGTCCGTAGCGCCTCGGCCGCGTCCCGGTTCCGGTCCATGGCGTCGTGACTGTCGAAGGTCACCGAGACCACCGCCCGGCCGGCGGCGTGGTCGACCATCATGCTCGAGCTGCAGAAGCCCTCGAGTTCCTGCATTGACGGCATCGCGACGAGTTTGAACACGTCGACGGCCCGGGTCATGCGCCCCGGCTCGATCTTGAGCCATGCGGCGCGGACGCAGGCGCCGCGCTGGGAGCGATGGTCGCGATGCAGGACCGCGATGTCCCACCGCTCGACGTGGGCGGTGCCGTGGAACATCTCCACGGCGCGGTCGCGGATGTCATTGACGGGCCCCTCGCTGCCGCGCAGCGCGTCCTCGTCCGTCCACGAGCTGGTGGCGATGCAGCGTCCGGTGTCGTGGTCGACCAACAGCGAGAGTCCGGCGCATCCCTCGAGGTCGGCGAGCGCGGGCATGACGGTGTCGCGGATGTGCTTGACACCTGCGTCGATGTGGGACGGGTGGGCTTGGATAGTGGTAGAGCGCGCGTACACGATCCACCCCTTTCTGCTCGAGGCGGCGCCCCGGCGGCGCCACCGGTCAACCCCACTTCTCACCCTCCTCCCACCGACCTGGCATGGCAATGGTGGGCCCTTCCGGCGCTAAAATCCCGACGACGTGTCCGGTAGCGGGGTAGCCGCTGTCGAAAGGAATACGAAGTGAACGCGCACATCGGAGAACAGGACGCACCCGGTCGGGAGCAGTTGGAGTTCCAGGCGGAGACCCGCCAGCTGCTCGACCTGATGATCCACTCGGTCTACTCGAACAAGGACTCCTTCCTGCGGGAGCTGCTGTCCAACGCCTCGGACGCACTCGACAAGCTGCGGCTCGAGGCCTACCGCGACAAGGACCTCGCGGCGGACACCTCCGACCTGCACATCGAGATCGAGGCCGACCAGGACGCCCGGACCCTCACCGTCCGGGACAACGGCATCGGCATGTCCCGCGCGGAGGTCGTCGACCTGATCGGCACCCTCGCCCGGTCGGGCACGGCTGAGCTGCGCCGAAAGCTGAAGGAGGCCAAGGACTCCGCGGCCTCGGAGGAACTGATCGGTCAGTTCGGCATCGGCTTCTACTCGACCTTCATGGTCGCCGACAAGGTGACGCTGCTGACCCGTCGCGCCGGTGAGGAGCAGGCCACCCGCTGGGAGTCCAGCGGGGAGGCGACCTACACCATCGAGACCGTCGAGGGCGCGCCGCAGGGCAGTTCGGTGACCCTGCACCTCAAGCCCGTCGACACCGACGACCACC
Organism: Rhodococcus sp. NPDC059234; assembly: GCF_042754225.1. Taxonomy (NCBI): domain Bacteria; kingdom Bacillati; phylum Actinomycetota; class Actinomycetes; order Mycobacteriales; family Nocardiaceae; genus Rhodococcus; species Rhodococcus sp. NPDC059234. The sequence goes on along the minus strand of NZ_JBHZAH010000073.1, from coordinate 1,890 downwards.
TGCACGACTACACGTCCGCGCACAAGATTCGGGAACTGGTCAAGCGCTACTCGGACTTCATCGCGTGGCCGATCCGGATGGACGTCGAACGGCGCACCCCGGCCACCGAGGAGGGCGGCGACGAGCAGGTCACCGTCGAGTCCGAGACGATCAACTCGATGAAGGCGCTGTGGGCACGCTCGCGCGACGAGGTCTCCGAGGACGAGTACAAGGAGTTCTACCGGCACGTCGCGCACGCCTGGGACGACCCGCTCGAGACCATCGCGATGAAGGCGGAGGGAACCTTCGAGTACCAGGCGCTGCTCTTCATCCCCTCGCACGCACCGTTCGACCTGTTCATGCGGGACGGCAAGTCCGGCGTCCAGCTGTACGTCAAGCGTGTGTTCATCATGGACGACTGCGACCAGCTGATGCCCGAGTACCTGCGCTTCGTCAAGGGCGTCGTCGACGCACAGGACCTGTCCCTCAACGTCTCTCGCGAGATCCTGCAGCAGGACCGCCAGATCCGCGCGATCCGCCGACGGCTCACCAAGAAGGTCCTCGCGACCGTCAAGGACATCCAGGCCGAGCGCCCCGACGACTACCGCACCCTGTGGTCGGAGTTCGGGCGCGCGCTCAAGGAGGGGCTGGTCTCGGACTCCGACAACCGCGACGCGCTGCTCGAGATCTCCTCGTTCGCCTCCACGCACAGCGACGAGGAGCTGACCACCCTCGCCGACTACGTGGGCCGGATGAAGGACGGCCAGGACCAGATCTACTACGCGACCGGCGACTCGCGCCAGCTGCTCGAGAACTCCCCGCACCTCGAGGCGTTCAAGGCCAAGGGTCTCGAGGTGCTGCTGCTCACCGACCCCGTCGACGAGGTGTGGGCCTCGCAGGTCCCCGACTTCGACGGAAAGGCGCTCCAGTCCGTCGCCAAGGGCGAGGTCGACCTCGACACCGAGGACGACAAGAAGGCGAACGAACTCGAGCGGGAGGAGCGGGAGAAGGACTTCGCCGACCTGCTCACCTGGATGACCGGGACGCTGAGCGAGCAGGTCAAGCAGGTGCGGCTGTCGAGCCGGCTGACCACCTCGCCGGCCTGCATCGTCGGCGACGACTTCAGCATGTCGCCCGCCCTCGAACGCATGTACCGGGCGTCCGGGCAGCCGGTGCCGCAGACCAAGCGCATCCTCGAGCTCAACCCCGACCACCCGCTCGTCGCGGCGCTGCGCACCGCCCATGCCGACCGTCCCGACGACACCGCCCCCGCCGAGACCGCGGAACTGCTGTACGGCATGGCGCTGCTGGCCGAGGGCGGCGAGCTCGACGACCCGGTGCGATTCACCGGACTGCTCGCCAGCCGCCTCGCCGCGACGGTGTGAGCGAGCGCCGGTCCCACGGCGCCCCCCCCCCCCCGGACCGGCGCTGCTATCTTCTGTCGGTGACGCGGATGTTCGCCCCAGATGCGCAGTCGTACTGGATCTCTCGCAAGATCCCCACCGATCAGTTCCTGCTCTACTGCTTCGCCGACCCGACCGACGGTCTCGACGAGATCCGTGCCGCCCTGCTCGACCGGGCGGCGCTGATCCCGGACCTGCGTGTCAAGGTCGGTGAGATCCCGTTGCGGGCCGACTACCCGCACTGGGTGCCGATGGCCGTCGAGAGCGGCCACGTCCGCCTGCACGGGTCCGGCCCGCGGTCCTGGGACCGTTGCCGCGACGACGTCGCCGCGCTGCTCACCGGTCGGCTCGACCCGACCGAATCGCCATGGCGTCTGCACCTTTTCGGTCCCGTGCACGGCGCGCCCCGCTGCGACGACGGCCCCGCGGTGGTCGCCGTCCTGCAGGTGGTGCACGCGCTGGCCGACGGCACCCGCGCCTCGGAGATCGCGCGAGCGCTGTTCTCGGG
>NZ_JBHZAH010000072.1:0-24883 GCF_042754225.1 Rhodococcus sp. NPDC059234 | reverse complement strand
GGTCGAACTGCAGTCGCGGCTGGCCGCGCGGTAGCGGACTCGGTCTGCCGATCAGCTGCCGAAGATCTTCCCCACGCTGCCGCCGTCGAGAGGAACGCTGCCGCCCTCGAACTTCACGCTGCCGATGCTGGTGCTCGGGGGCTCCCGGTCCGCGTCCAGCGTGACCGGGACTCCGCCGGCGGGCGTGAGCGAGGTCGGTCCGTCGCCGTCGAGGCACGACACGAAGACGGCGTAGGTTCCGTTCGTCAGCCGCTGCGAGACGTAGTCGCCATGGCCCGGACTTCCGAACAGGAGCACGAAGCCGCCCGCGACCCCGTTGCCACTGGCGTCCGCCACCTGGACTGCGCAGCCGGTCAGAGTCGGCGAGCCCACTCCGGAGAGGCTGACGGTGATCACGTTGTCGGCGGCGGTCACGGCGGCGGTGCCCGTGACGACGGCTGAACCGATTGCCGGGTTCGCGAGAAGCGCCAGGGCGGCGAAACCGGCGACGGCGCTCATGCGGGCAATGCTCTTGCGGGATCTCAACACGGGGGTCCATTTCTCGGGGGATGGTTTTCGCGGGACGGTGCGCGGACGCGCATGCCAGCAGCCATCATGCATGCCTCGCGCCACACCATCCGGCCTTCGAGAAATCCGGACCGAATCGTCTAATTGTTCTGTCTAACACAACCATTGATCAGTCGACCGTTCGCAGGCCTCACGACACCCGTCCGCGGCGCGGCGGTCCGACGGGCGGATGATCACGCCGGACGCCGCCGGACCACGCGACAGCGGCGCCCGACGCGGGGTGATCAGCTGCCGAACAGGGAGAGGAAGGACTTCCCATACACAGTGGCCTCCTCGACAGAACCCATCTGCCGGGTGTCCGGGCTGGAGGGGAGGACCATCGCACCGTCTGCATCGACGCAGGTCGCGTTGACGTTGTACGACCAGTCCGTGTTGAGCACCGGCGAGGTGTACGTGCCCGACCCCCCGGTCAGCACCACCTCGCCACGGTGCGAATAGCGTCCCATGAACTCGACCACGTCGACATGGCATCCCACCAGGGTCGGAGAACTGACACCGGTGAGCTCCATCGTGATGGTGCGGTCCGGCAACCACGATGCCTTGGCGTAACCGGTCACCGTTGCAGAACTGAGCCCAGGATTGGCGAGCAAGGCCAGGGCGGCGAATCCGACGACGGAACCGACGCGGGCAATGCTCTTTCGGGATGACTTCACAGAGTGTCCATTTCTCTCCGAGTGGCGTGCTTCCATGGAGCATGAGGAGGCAGGGCAGCTGACATCATGCACGGCTCGCTCGACCGAGGTCGGCTTTCGCGAGAATCGGAGCGAAGTGTCCAGTCTTACTGTCTAACAATAGAGTTCGATGCAACCAGGGCTAACACCTCGACGACAGTGTTCGTTGCCGCCCGACAGCCGTAGTATCAGTGACGTGCCCAGCTCCCAGGCCGAGTCGTCCGCCATTGCGGCGCTGCGCGCGTGCATGGCGGGCGAAGTCGACGACGCCCCCCGCCGCCGGGCCGAGTACTCCTCCGACGCCTCCAACTACCGGGTGGTGCCCGGAGCGGTGGTCTTTCCGCGCACCGACGAGGACGTCGCTGCGACGCTGTCGATCGCGCGCGAGCACGACCTTCCGGTGACCGCTCGCGGCGCCGGAACCTCGGTGGCGGGCAATGCAATCGGTCCGGGCCTCGTACTCGATTTCGGCAGACACCTGAACCGCATCGTCGCACTCGACCCCGACACACGCACGGCGCACGTCCAACCGGGCGTCGTGCTCGGGTCCCTGCAGCGGGCGGCCTCCGCGCACGGCCTCCGCTTCGGGCCGGACCCCTCCACCCAGGACCGCTGCACCCTCGGCGGCATGCTCGGCAACAACGCCTGCGGTCCCCGCGCGGTCGCCTGGGGGCGCACCGCCGACAACGTGCGCGAGGTCCGAATCCTCGACGGCTCCGGGACAGAGCGCACCCTCGCCTCCGGACTCGACGTGGTGCCCGGACTGGACGCGTTCGTCACCGCCAACCTCGCCACCCTGCGCACCGAACTCGGCCGATTCGACCGCCAGGCCTCGGGCTTCGCGCTCGACCGGCTACTCCCCGAACACGGCAGGCAGCTGGCGAAGGCGTTCGTCGGCACCGAGGGTTCCTGCGGCCTGATCCTCGACGCAACCGTCGATCTCGTCCCGATCCCGGCCGCGACCACCCTCGTCGTCCTCGGCTACCCGGACATGCCGACCGCAGCCGACGACGTGCCCGCACTGCTGGCCGCCGCCCCGCTCGCCGTCGAGGGCATCGACGCGCGGCTGGTCGACGTGGTGCGACGCCACAAAGGCGCGGGCGCCGTCCCCGACCTGCCACGCGGCGGGGGCTGGCTGTTCGTCGAGATACCGGCAGACTCCGCCACCGAGGCCGTCGCAGCCGCGACGGAACTGTGCCGGCGTTCGGGCGCGATGGACTACCGAGTCGTGCCCACCGGCCCGGAATCGGCCGCCCTCTGGCGCATCCGGGCGGACGGGGTGGGACTGTCCGGGCGGACCCGCGGCGGCCGACCCGCCTGGCCTGGCTGGGAGGACGCGGCCGTCCCCCAGCATCGACTCGGGAGCTACCTGCGCGCGTTCGAGGACCTCACCCGCGAGCACGACGTCGACGGGCTGCTGTACGGGCACTTCGGCGACGGTTGTGTACACGTGCGCCTCGACTTTCCGTTCGACCGCGCACCGCAGCGCTTCCGCGCGTTCCTCCTGGACGCCGCCGCTCTCGTCGCGAGCCACGGCGGCTCGATGTCGGGCGAGCACGGCGACGGTCGTGCCCGCTCCGAACTGTTGCCGCTGATGTACTCCCCCGACGCACTGTCGTGTTTCGCGGCCTTCAAGGCGCTCTTCGACCCGGACGGCACCCTCAACCCCGGAATCGTCGTCGACCCGGTGCCGCTGGACGCGGATCTGCGGGTCCCCGCCGCCCACCGCGTCCCGTGGGCGGGCGGTCACGCGCTCAGCCACGACGGGGGCGACCTCTCGGTGGCCGTGCACCGGTGCGTCGGCATCGGCAAGTGCCGCGCCGACACCACCTCCGCCGGCGGCTTCATGTGCCCGTCCTACCTGGCGACCCGCGACGAGAAGGACGTCACCCGCGGCCGCGCCCGGGTACTCCAGGAGGTGGTCAACGGATCGCTGATCACCGACGGGTTCCGCTCGTCGGAACTGGCCGAGTCGCTGGACCTGTGTCTGTCCTGCAAGGCCTGCGCCTCGGACTGCCCGGCGGGGGTCGACATGGCGACCTACAAGTCGGAGGCGCTCTACCGGAAGTATCGCGGGCGTGTGCGTCCACTGAGCCACTACACGCTCGGTCGGCTACCCCGGTGGGCCAGGCTGGCCACGCTCGCACCGCGGATCACCAACGCCGCCAGCACCTTCGGCCCGCTACGGCGGTCCGGTCTGCGCCTGGCCGGCCTGGACCCACGACGCGACGTTCCGGCCGTTGCGGCGCAAGGGTTCCGGCAGTGGTGGCGGCAACGCCCGGCAGCGGCCACCCGCGGCGAGTCCGAAGTGCTGCTGTGGATCGACACCTTCACCGACGCCTTCTCGCCCGAGGTGGCCCGGGCAGCCGTGACCGTCCTCGAGCAGGCCGGGTACCAGGTGTTGGTTACCGAGCGACGCGCGTGCTGCGGCCTGACCTGGATCAGTACCGGTCAATTGGACGGCGCCCGAAAGCAACTCACCGCCACTCTCGATCAGTTGCAGCCGCACCTGGAGGCCGGCCGGCGGATCGTGGGACTCGAACCGTCGTGCACGGCGGTCCTGCGTTCGGATCTGCTCGAACTGCTCCCCGACGATCCGCGGTCCAGGCTCACCGCGGCCTCCACGCACACGTTGGCCGAAATTCTCACCGCAACAGTCGGTCCCGACGGGACGCCGTGGTCTCCCCCCAGGCTGGACGGGGTGGATCTGATAGTCCAGCCGCACTGCCATCAGCACGCCGTGCTGGGCTTCGCGGCGGACCGGGCGCTACTCGAGCGTGCCGGCGCGCATATCCGTCAACTCGCCGGATGCTGCGGCCTGGCCGGGAATTTCGGCATGGAACGCGGACACTACGAGATCTCCGTGGCGGTCGCCGAGACCGAGCTGCTGCCCGCACTCGCACAGGCTCCGCCGGGGGCTCTCCTGCTGGCCGACGGCTTCTCCTGCCGCACCCAGGCGGCGCAGCTCGCGGGCCGTGACAGCGTGCATCTGGCGCAACTGCTCGCGAACGGATAGTCCCGCCGGGGTGACCGATCGACGACCCGACCGAAGTTGCTGGCTATTGTCTGAGGACACGTCCCGGACCCGGGACGCCGATAGTAAGGGGAAGTCTCCGTGCTGGATTCGATCTGGGATCTGCTGTGGTACACGCTCGTCGTCTTCGCATTCGTCGCCTACCTGCTGATCCTCTTCCAGATCCTCACCGACCTGTTCCGCGATCACGCGATGTCGGCCGTCGCCCGCATCCTGTGGATCATCGGCCTGATCCTGTTGCCGTATGTGACGGCATTCGTCTACCTGCTCACCCGTGGACGCGGGATCGCCGAGCGCAACCGGGCATCCAACCTCGAAGCGAAGCAGGCCGCCGACGCCTACATCCGCGAGGTCGCGGGCCAGTCCGGGGCCGGCCAGATCGCCGACGCCAAGGCCCTGCTCGACGCCGGAACCATTTCCCAGGCCGAGTTCGATCAGCTGAAGGCCAAGGCGCTGGCCTGATCCGGTGCGCAACGGCTCGCCGGTCCGGTGAGCGCGGGAATTCCCGTTGCGGGCACATAGCCCGCGGCGGGCCGGACGCCCAATAGTGATCCGGCCCGCCGTCGGCGCTGTTAGCGTCGATCGAGAGTGATCACTCCACTGAGCGGCAGCACGCCGGGTTTGGAGGACGGATCGTGCTGATCGGACGCAGGGCAGGCTTGCGCAGCCCGACTCCCCACCGTCTGCATCGCCGCCGGGCGCTACCGGTCGTGCTCGCCACCGTTCTCGCGACAATGGTCGCCGCATGTTCGGGGGCGACGACGAACGACGCGGTCGGTTCGTCGACCGCCGCAGGGCCCGAGCGCGGGCAGATCGAGACCATTGCCCGGGACGCGATGTCGAAGTACAACCTGAAGTCGCTGATCGTGCGGGTGACCACCGACGGGCAGGACACCTACACCGGCGCGCTGGGCGAATCGATGACCGGCGTCCCCGCCACGACCGACATGCAGGTGCGCAACGGCTTCGTCGCCTACACCTACCTCACGACGATGCTGCTCCAGTTCGTCGACCAGAAGAAGATCGACATGGACGACCCGCTCTCGAAGTACCTGCCGGACCTTCCCCAGGCGAGTGCCGTGACGATCAAGATGCTCGCGAACTCCACGTCCGGGTACGCCGACTACGTGTACCAGCCCGCGGTCACCGACGGCATCTACCTGAACCCGTTCCGCCAGTGGACGACCGACGAACTGATCACGATCGGCACGTCCGCCCCGCCGACATTTCCGCCCGGAACGAACTGGGCCTACGCCCACACCAACTACGCGATCCTCGGCAAGGTACTGGCGAAGGTCGGCGGCAAGCCGCTGGGCGAGTTGATGAGCGAGTACATATTCGGGCCGATGGGGCTGCGGAACACCCACGGTTCCGACACCCCACAGATTCCCGAACCGGTGCTCCACACCTTCAGCTCCGAACGCCGCACCACGCTCGGCGTCCCACCCGACAAGCCGTTCTACGAGGAGTCGACCTTCTGGAATCCGTCCTGGACCACGCCCGAGGGCGCATCGCAGACAAGCGATGTCACCGACCTCACCACCTCGATCCAGGCGGTCGGGGAGGGCACGCTGCTCTCCCCGGAGTCGCACCGCGCGCAGGTCGATCCGAACCTGGTCGGCTTCGGCCACAAGGCACCCGACTGCGCCGCCTGCGCCGAGAACACCTCCGAGCACTCGTTCGGGCTGGCGGTCGTGCTGCAGGGTCCGTGGATCACCGGAAACAAGATGTACGCCGGCAGCGGGGCGATCGTCGGGTACCTGCCGGCGAGCAAACTCGCGATCGCCGTCGTCACCAGCTACCAGCCCGCCGGGTTCGACGACCAGGGCGACGTCGAGGACGCCGGAGCGGCGATCCTGTCGACGCTGAGCAAGGCCCTGGCGCCGGACAGCCCGATCCCGGGCTGAGCAGCGGTCCGCTCAGTCCACCTCCGGCGCCCACTGGACACCGTTGATGTGTCCACCGCCGTCGACGAAGAGCGTGTTGCCGGTGACGTAGCGCGAGTCGCCGCTCGCCAGGAACACAGCTACCGGGCCGATGTCGTCGAGCGGATCGCCGATCCGGCGCATCGGGTTGGCCTCGGCCATCGACGCCGCCATCTGCGGGTTGGCCTCCTTCACCCGCCGATACGCCTCGCTCTGCGCACCTGGGCAGATCACGTTGCAGCACACCTGCTTCGGGGCCCACTCACGCGCCGCCGTACGGGTGAGCGACCGCAGCGCCTCCTTGGCGGCGTTGTAGTGCACCGAGTACATGTGCGCGTTCACACCGTTGAGCGAGCAGAGGTTGATCACCCTTCCGGTGCCCCGCTTCGCCAGCTCGGGCAGAGCCCGCTGCATAGCCCAGAACGCGGCCATCACGGCCATGTCGAATCCGCCGCGCAACTGCTCGTCCGTCATGCTTTCGAACCGAGCGAATCCCGTACTGCGCCAAGCATTGTTGACGAGGATGTCGAGGCGGCCGAACCGGTCCACCGCACCGTCGACCATGTCATGCACCTGCTCCTTGTCGGTGATGTCGGTCTGCAGGAACTCGGCATTGACACCCCACTCCTCCCGCAGCCACCGAGCGGTCGATTCACCTGCAGCCCGGTCGATCTCGGCCACCAGCACGTTCGCACCCTCACGCGCGAATGCGCCCGCGACGCCCCGACCGATGCCCATTCCGGCGCCGGTGACGATCGCAACCCTCTCGTCGAGCTTTCCCATGGTGAATCCTCTCCAGACAGGACTGAAGGGTCCCTTCACACGCGGACCCCGCACCAAGGGACCCTTCGGCCGGGCAGACGGCTACCGCGGGCGCGGCACCGCCGCATCGATGAACAGGCCCTCCACCGACACGCACACCTCTCCGGCGGCGTTCTTGATGTCGCCGACGGTGTGAATCTTGCGTCCCTCCACCGACACCTGCTTGCCGGTGATCGTCAGCGGCTCGAACAGCGGGGTCGGCTTGTGGTACCGAACGTTGAGCTGTGCGGTCATGCCGGCCTTGCCACCCCACGCGTTCGCGACCCCGAGCACATGGTCGAGGATCAGCGACGAGACGCCGCCGTGCACGCACCCGGGCGGCCCCTGGTACGGCAGCGTCAGCGTGACCACGCCCTGCACCGAGCCGTCCTCGAGACCCTCGAGGACGAGCGGCGGTGCGATAGCGTTCTCCGGACCGGTGATCGGGTCGTGCCGGGTGACGCCCTCACCGCTCCACATGTCGATCATCCGCTCGGCCACCTCGGGGGCGTGCTCCTCGAGATGGTCGGCGATGCTGTTCAGTTCCTCGGCCACACGGTCGAGGTTCGCGTTGCTGCGGTCGGTTCGCAGCATCGCGTCGATCACGCGACGGGCAGCCGCGGTCGCGCGGTCCACCGGCGCGTCCTGCGGCGCGGACGTCAACACCGTGCGATGCGGATGGGTGTGGGCAGTCGGGTGGTCACCGAGTTTCAAGAGCGAACCTCCATGCTCGCGTGGGTCAGCACCGGCTGACCGTCACGCTCTGGACACGTCGCAAGCAGCGTCAGCCGGTCCCCGTCCTGCCAGACGGAGGTCTCGATCGTCTCACCCGGGTAGATCGACCCCGCGAACCGCACCGAGAAGTTACCCACCCGTGCCGGATCGCCGCCGAGCATGCCGTCGACGACGGCCTTGCACACCACTCCGTACGACGCCAGGCCGTGCAGGATCGGCCGGTCGAACCCGGCCGCCTGCGCGAACGAGGGGTCCGCATGCAGCGGGTTCATGTCCCCGCTGAGGCGGTACACGAGCGCCTGCTGGGCGCCGGTCGGTGAGACCAGGACCTTGTCGGCTTCCCGCTCGGGAACCGAACCGGTGAGATCCGGTCCGGCGTCGCCGCCGAAACCGCCCTCGCCGCGCGCCCAGATCTGCATCCCGGTGGTCCACAACGGGTTTCCGTCGAGGTCCGTCGCGGACTGCTCGAGCACGATGACCGCGGCCTTGCCCTTGTCCCACACGTCGGCGACGCGCGAGGAGATCCGCGCGGATCCGGTGGTCGGGATGGGCGCGTGCAGGGTCAGCGATTGCCCGCCGTGCAGAATCCTGCGCAGATCGATGTCAATGCCGGGCAGGTTCATCCCGGCCGGCCTCAGGGCACCCGCCGAGACGCCCTGGCCCGCCACCATCGCGAACGTGGGCAGGACCCGCAGGCCCTTCTCGTACGCCCAGACGAGCTCCGCCGGGTCCAGCGAGTTCACTCCCGCCCCGAGACCGAGGTGGTACAGCAGGACATCACGCTCGGTCCAATTGGCCTCGCGCACGGTCGGTTCGGCTGCCAGTGCGGCATTGACATCGATCATCGGTTACGACTCCTGGAAAAGGGTGCCGGCCTGGTAGAGCGTGACGACGCACGCACCGCCCAGACCGAGATTGTGCTGGAGGCCGACGCGAGCTCCGTCGACCTGGCGGGCATCGGCCTTGCCACGCAGTTGCCACGTCAGTTCGGCGCACTGCGCCAGACCGGTGGCACCGAGCGGGTGGCCCTTCGAGATCAGGCCGCCGGACGGGTTGACGACCCACTGGCCGCCGTACGTGGTGGCACCGGACTCGACGAGCTTGCCGCCCTCGCCCGGACCACACAGGCCCAGGCCCTCGTACGTGATGATCTCGTTGATCGCGAAGCAGTCGTGCAACTCGATTACGTCGACGTCCTCGATCGTCAGGCCCGACTCGGCGAACACCTGCTCGGCGGCAGCCTTTGTCATCGGAGCACCGACGACGTCGATCATCGACTTGTCCGCGAACGCCTCCGCAGTGTCGGTGGTGAGGGCCTGCGCGACGATCTCGATCGCCTGGTCCTCGAGGCCGTGCTCGCGCACGAACCGCTCGCTGACGACGACCGCGGCGCCCGCACCGTCGGAGGTGGGCGAGCACTGCGAGCGGGTGAGCGGCGCGTGGATCATCTTGTCGTCCAGCACCTGCGCCAGCGTGTATTCGTCGCGGAATTGCGCGTACGGGTTGTTCACCGAGTGCTTGTGGTTCTTGACCGCGACGGCTGCGATCTGCTCGGCGGTGGTGCCGTAGCGCTCCATGTGCTCGAGGGCTGCATTGCCGAACAGCTGTGCCGTCATGGGGCCGTGGCCCCATTCGTGCTTGGCCGTCATGATCTTCAGGTGGTTGTCGAGCGTGGTGACCTTCGGCAGCGTGCCGTCGCCGACGAGCGACTTCTTGGTCATCTTCTCGAAGCCCACCGCGAGGGCGACGTCGACGATGCCGCCCTGCACCCACTCGCGCGCCATCATGAGCGCATTGGAACCGGTGGCGCAGTTGTTGTGGACGTTGACGATCGGGATGCCGGTCAGCCCCGTCTCGTACAGCGCCCGCTGGCCGCCGCACGACGGCTGGAAGACGTAGCCGACCGCGGCGCGCTGCACCTGGTCGTAGGAGATCCCGGCGTCGGCGAGGGCGGCGCCCACCGCCTCGGACACCATGTCGGGGTACTCCCAGTCGCGGGACTCGATCTTCTCGAACTTGGTCATGCCCACGCCGACGACGAAGGTGCGATTGCTCATGTGAGAGGTCACTTTCCGGGTTCAGGATCGCGCGGCAGACCGAGGATCCGCTCGCCGATGATGTTCAACTGCACATTGGTCGTACCACCTGCGATGGACATGCACTGTGAGTTCAGGAACATCTGGGTGGCAGACCGGCGATGCTGCTCGCCGAGCAGTGAGCGCGGACCTGCCCAGTCCATGGCGACCTCCCACACCTGCTGGATGTGCTCGACACCGAGCAGCTTGGCGATCGAGGACTCGGCACCGGGCTGCACGCCGGTGAGCGAACGAAGCGTCGTGCGCAGGCCCATCAGTCCCCCGGACTGCGCGTCGCACAACACCTTTCCGAGGACGGTGAGCTGCTCGTCGTCCAGGCCGCCGGGGATCTCGGACGCCAGGCCGAGCAGGGCTTCGCCGCCGGAACCGAGGGAGGAGTCGTGGGAGAGCGAAACGCGCTCGTTGGCGAGCGTGGTGCGGGCCAGCTTCCAGCCGTCGCCGGGCTCGCCGACCAGGCACTCGTCCGGGACGAAGACATCGTCGAAGAACACCTCGTTGAACAGGGCCTCGCCGGTGATCTCGCGCAGCGGTCGGATGTCGAGCCCGCTGCCGCGGATGTCGATCAGGAAGTACGACAGGCCCTTGTGCTTGGGCACGTCGCCGTCGGTCCGCGCCAGGCAGATGCCCCAGTCCGCCTCGCGCGCCATCGAGGTCCACACCTTCTGGCCGTTCAGCTTCCAGCCGCCCTCGACCTTGGTGGCCTTCGTGGACAGACCCGCGAGGTCGGAGCCCGCGCCGGGCTCGGAGAACAGCTGGCACCACACCAAGTCGCCGCGCAGCGACTGCGGGACGAACCGTTCGATCTGCTCGGCGTTGCCGTGCGCGATCAGGGTGGGTACCACCCAGTTGCCGATGATCATGTCGTGCGGCTCCAGCTTCGACGCCCGCAGTTCCTCGGCGATGACCAGCTGCGTCACGGCATCCGCGCCCTTGCCCCACGGTGCCGGCAGATGGGATGAGGTGTAACCCTTCTCGGCCAGATACGCCTTCTGCTCCGCGCCCGCCATCGACGCGGCTGGGATCAGCTCGGCGCGCACATCGGCACGGATCTGCTCAGCTTCCGGCGGCAGGTCGACGCTCAGGACGCGGCGCACGCCCTCGAGCGTGAGGTTCGCGACCCGACGCTTCCAGGACGCCGTGGAACCCAGCAGGATTCGCAGCGACTGCGCGCGACGCAGGTACAGGTGGGCGTCGTGCTCCCACGTGAAACCGATGCCGCCGAGGACCTGGATGCAGTCCTTGGTGACCTGGAACGCCGATTCGAGCGCCACCGACCCGGCAACCGCGGCCGCGAGCGACGCCTCGTCCGCGCTCACGTCCTCGCCCATCGCGCGCGCGGCGTCCCACGCGGTGACCCGGGCCTGCTCGGTGAGGCTGAACATGCGGGCGGCCTTGTGCTTGACGCCCTGGTACTGGCCGATCACGCGACCGAACTGCTGACGCACGCGGGCGTAGTCGGCCGCCGTGGTGGTGGCCCAGTCCGCGAGACCGGCCGACTCGGCAGCGAACAAGGTCGCGGCGATGTCCAGGACGCGCTGCGAATCCAGCCCCAGCACGTCCCCGTCCGCCAGCTCGAGACCGTCGACGGTGACCTCGGCGTTGCGGCGAACCACGTCATGGCTCGGCAGCTCGTCGACATCGAGCCGATCCCGGTCGACCACTACGAACGCGAGCTGTCCAGCGTCGTCGGCGGCGAGGAGGAACACGTCGCCCACCTGGCCGCCGAGGATGTGGCTGGATGTTCCGGACAGCGTGACCTTGCCGCCGCCGCGGACGATCTTCAGGCCGCCGGGCAGCAGCGAGACCGCACCGAGCACCGTGCCGTCCGCCAGTCCGGGCAGCGTCGCTGTGCGACCGGCCTCGTGGAGAACGGTCGAGACTACAGCGGTCGGCAGGAACGGTCCGGGAACCATCGCCCGGCCGAGCTCCTCGGTGACGATGGCCAGCTCGACGATGCCGTAGCCGGCGCCTCCCACCTCCTCGGGAAGGTGCAGACCCAGCATCCCGAGCTCGGCGAGCGAGCCCCAGTAGGTCGGGCGCACCTCGGCCTTGGACTCGACGGCCGCGCGGATCACGGCCGGGGTCGCGTGGCGGGCCGCCCAGCCGCGCACGGAGTCGCGAAGCTCGCGGTCCTCGTCGCTCAATCCAATAGTCATGAACAGTCCTCAGAAGTAGATGGAATTCTATGTCAGATGCGCTCGATGATCGTGGCGGTCGAGAGTGCGCCACCGGCACACATGGTGATGAGCGCGGTCGAGCGGTCGGAGCGCTCGAGTTCGTGCAGCGCGCTGGTGATCAGCCGCGATCCGGTGGACCCGACCGGGTGGCCGAGCGCGATCGCGCCACCGTTGACGTTGACCTTGCTCATGTCGGCCTCGAGCACCTGCGCCCACGACAGCACGACCGAGGCGAACGCCTCGTTGATCTCGACGAGGTCGATGTCCGCCAGCGACATGCCGGTGCGGCCGAGCACGGCCCGCGTGGACTCGATCGGACCGTCGAGGTGGTAGTACGGGTCGGACCCGACCAGGGTGGACGCGAGGATCCGAGCGCGCGGGCGCAGGCCGGCCTCGCGGGCCTTCTCCTCGCTCATCAGGAGCACCGCGGCGGCGCCGTCGCTGACCTGCGAGGAGTTGCCCGCGGTGTGGATGCCGCCCTCGACCACCGGCTTCAGGCCCGCCAGCCCCTCGGCGGTGGTCTCGCGCAGGCCGCCGTCGCGGGTCACGGTCGCGATGTCGCCGGTGGGCTCGCCTTCCTTGGTGACGACCGGCGCCTGCACCGGCACGATCTCGCGGTCGAACCGCCCCTCGGCCCATGCCTGCGCGGCCCGGCGCTGCGACTCGAGGCCGAGGGCGTCGACGTCACCGCGCTTGATGCCGCGTTTGGCTGCGATCCGCTCGGCGGAGGTGAACTGGTCGCCCATGTCGATGGTCCAGTCGTCCGGGTAAGGGTTGCCGGTGCCGGGCGCGTTGGCCTGGCCGAGAAATACCCGGCTCATCACCTCGACACCACAGCCGATACCGGCGTCGATCTGTCCGGAGGCGATCAGCCCGGCGACCATGTGCACGGCCTGCTGCGAGGAGCCGCACGCGCAGTCGATCGTGGTTGCGGCGGTCGAGAACGGCAGCCCGGCGTGCAGCCAGGCCTGGCGGGTGACGTTGTTGGACTGCTCGCCGGCCTGGGTGACGGCACCGCCGACGAGCTGACCGACCTCGTCGGCGGGCAGTCCGGTGCGATCGAGGACGGCCTTCTGGGCGGCACCGAGCAGGACCGCGGGGTGCACCCCGGCCAGCTGGCCGCGGCGACGGCCGATCGGCGTCCGTGCGGCCTCGACGATGACGACGTTGCTCATGCTCACTCCCCTGACGAATACGGTTTCTGAAACGTATTCTATTTTCGCGCGGGGTGCGATCAGCCGCCCGTCCCACCCAGCGGGAGCGGTGCGACGATCAGCCCGGCGAAGCGGGGCAGCCGAGGGGAGGTTCGGTCAGACCGGCGTGCCCGACAGGTCGGCGAGCAGCAGATCGCAGGCGACGCGCAGGTCGGACTCGATCTCCGGGATCGAGGTGCGGCTGTTGAGCGCGGACTGGATCAGCCCGAACCACAACGCCACCACCAGCCGGAGCACCGTCACGTCGCGGAGCGTCGGCTCCTCGATGCCGGCCGCGTCCAGCAAGAGCTTGTCGAACTGCTGGTCGATCTTCGCGACGTCGGGGATCGTCGCCGCGTTGGACGTCGCGGCGGACTGGATCATCGCGGTTGCCAGCAGCGGGCTCCGCAGCAACGCACGAGCGGCCTGCAGCAACGCGTCGTACACGGCGTCCGCCGGCGATGTCGACCTGCGTGACCGCCGGGACAGCTGGTCACCCATGCGCTGGATCTGGTCGACCATGACCGCGACGAACAGGTGGGTCTTCGACGGGAAGTAGCGGTACAGGGTTCCGATGGCGACACCGGCGAGCTTCGCGACCTCCTGCATCTGGACTCGCTCGAGTTCCTTCTCCGCACCCAGGTGCGCGGCGACCTTCAAGATCCGGCCGTAGCGTGCGCGCTGTTCCACCGAACTCGGCTCGGCCGCGTCGCGTACCTCGGCAAGTCTCGGCATCTTCGGTCCCCCACTTCTTCTACTTCGATCGAACTGAGCCTAAATTCTGGCATCCGCCGATGTCCGCCGGAGACCAGTTCCGGTCAGTGAGAGCGAAGCGTGACCGCCACCCCCCGGCGCAGCGGCGACACGCCACTCACCGCGCCGGCCCCCGGCCCGACCAGGTCCAGGCGTATCCGTGGTCCTCGCAGGCCAGCGCGCCTTCGCCGAGGCCGAGCGGGCGGAAGGTGTCGACCATGACGGCGAGTTCGTCGAAGAACTCGACGCCGATGCTGCGCTCGTAGGCGCCCGGCTGGGGTCCGTGCGCGCACCCGCCGGGGTGGACCGACACCGAGCCGGGGCCGATACCGGACCCCTTGCGCGCCTCGTAGTCGCCGGCGACGTAGAAGATGACCTCGTCCGAGTCGACATTGGAGTGGTAGTACGGAACCGGGATCGACAACCGGTGGTAGTCCACCTTGCGCGGCACGAAGTTGCAGACCACGAAGCCGGCACCCTCGAACACCTGGTGGGCCGGCGGCGGCTGATGCACGCGGCCGGTGATCGGCTCGAAGTCGGCGATGTTGAAGGTGTACGGATACAGGCAGCCGTCCCAGCCGACCACGTCGAAGGGATGCTGCTGGTACACCATTCGGGTGCCGACCACCCCGGCTTCGGTGCGGTGCCGCACCAGGACCTCCACCTCGGGTTCGGCGGCCGCGAGGAGGTCGTCGGGACCGTGCAGGTCTCGCTCGCAGTACGGGGCGTGCTCGAGCAGCTGCCCGTACCGGGACAGGTACCGCTTCGGCGGAGCGATGTGCCCGGTGGCCTCGATCACGAACGCGCGCAACGGTTCCGAACCGGCCGGGATCCACAGGTGCGTCGTGGACATCGGGATCAGCACATAGTCCCCCGCCCTCGCCTCGAGCGGACCGAAGACGGTCTCGATCCGGGCCTCGCCGGACTCGAGATAGACCAGCTCGTCTCCGATCGCGTTGCGGTACAGCGGCGATTCCTCCGCGGCCACCACATAGGACAGTCGGACGTCGGCGTTGCCGAGCAGCAGCCTGCGACCGGTGACCGCATCCGTCCGGACGTCGTCGTGCGGGAGGTCGTGCAGGCGCAGGTGCCGGGGGACCAGCGGATGGTTGGGGGCGAGCGTCTGATCCGGCAGGTCCCAGACCGTCGCGTCCACGATCGCGGTCGGGATGTGCCGGTGGTAGAGCAGCGACGAGTCGGAACTGAACCCCTCCTCCCCCATCAGCTCCTCGTAGTAGAGCCGGCCGTCCTCGTCGCGGTGCTGCGTGTGCCGTTTCGGCGGGACGCTGCCCACTCGCCGATAGAAGGTCATCGCCCACCTCCGGTGTCGGTGCTGCCCTCATTGAACGCCGGTTCGCGGCGTGTCGGGAAGACCGGCGGGGTTTCGGAAACCCCGACCGAGGGGAATACTCGCCAGTAGGTTCTTCGATCGTCCTTCCAGGAGGCGGATCATGGTTGCACCGGCCCAGGTCACGGAGGAACAGGCGCGAGCGGTTGCCGAAGAGGCCCGCGAGAGCGGCTGGGACAAGCCCTCCTTCGCCAAGGAACTCTTCCTCGGCCGATTCCGGCTCGACCTGGTCCACCCCTTCCCCCGGCCCGCCCCGGACGAGGCGGCCAAGACCGCCGCGTTCCTGGCGAGGCTCGAGCGGTACTGCGCGAGCCTCGACGGCGCGGTGATCGAGCGGGACTCCCGCATTCCGGACGAGTACGTCGCGGGATTGACCGAACTCGGCTGCTTCGGCCTCAAGGTGCCGCCGCAGTACGGCGGGCTCGGCCTGTCCCAGGTCGCGTACAACCGCGCGCTGATGCTGGTGTCGTCGGTGCATCCGAGTGTCGGCGCGCTGCTGTCCGCCCACCAGTCCATCGGGGTACCGGAACCGCTCAAGCTGGCGGGCACGCCAGCCCAGAAGGAGAAGTTCCTGCCGCGCTGCGCCAAGGGCGCCATCTCGGCGTTTCTGCTCACCGAGCCGGACGTCGGGTCGGACCCGGCGCGAATGGCCTCGACCGCGACACCCGTCGAGGACGGCGCCGCCTACGAACTCGACGGCGTCAAGCTGTGGACCACGAACGGCGTCGTCGCCGAACTGCTCGTGGTGATGGCGCGGGTGCCGCGCAGCGAGGGTCACCGCGGCGGAATCTCCGCCTTCGTGGTGGAGGCGGACTCCCCCGGCATCACCGTCGAGCGACGCAACAGCTTCATGGGCCTGCGCGGAATCGAGAACGGTGTCACCCGGATGCATCAGGTCCGGGTGCCGGCCGAGAACCTGATCGGCCGTGAGGGCGACGGCCTCAAGATCGCGCTGACCACCCTCAACGCGGGTCGACTCGCGATTCCCGCGATGTGCACGGCCGCGGGCAAGTGGGCGTTGAAGATCGCCCGCGAGTGGTCGGCCGAGCGCGTCCAGTGGGGCAAGCCCGTCGGACATCACGGCGCGGTCGCCGCGAAGATCTCGTTCGTCGCCGCGACCACGTTCGCGTTGGAGTCGGTCCTGGAACTGTCCGGGCAGATGGCCGACGAGGGCCGCAACGACATTCGCATCGAGGCGGCGCTCGCAAAACTGTGGGCCAGCGAGATGGCCTGCCAGATCGCGGACGAGCTGGTCCAGATCCGCGGCGGCCGCGGCTACGAGACCGCCGCCTCACTGGCCGCGCGCGGTGAGCGGGCGGTGCCGGTCGAGCAGCTGCTGCGGGACCTCCGGATCAACCGGATCTTCGAGGGGTCGAGCGAGATCATGCGGCTGCTCGTGGCCCGCGAGGCGGTCGACGCACACCTGTCGGCGGCCGGCGACCTCGCCGACCCCAGGTCGGACCTGCAGCACAAGGCCAAGGCCGCCCTCGGCGCCAGCGGCTTCTACGCCAAGTGGCTTCCGCATCTCGTCGCGGGCAAGGGCCAGCTTCCCCACTCGTTCGACGAGTTCGGCTCGCTCGCAACGCATCTGCGCTTCGTCGAGCGCAACTCCCGCAAACTCGCCCGGTCCACCTTCTACGGCATGGCCCGCTGGCAAGCCGGGATGGAGAAGCACCAGGTGTTCCTGGGCCGAATCGTGGACATCGGTGCCGAGCTGTTCGCGATGTCGGCCAGCTGCGTGCGCGCGGCGATGCAGCGCGCCGAGGGGGAATCCGGAGTCGCGCCGGCGGGCACGGGCGCCGCATCGTACGAGTTGGCCGATGCCTTCTGCCTCCAGTCGCGGCTGCGGATCGACCGGCTCTTCGCGGCCCTCTGGGACAACTCGGACGAGGTCGACCACACCCTCACCGAGGCGGTGCTCGACGGTCGCTACACCTGGCTCGAGGCCGGGGTGATCGACCCGAGCGAGGGCACCGGGCCGTGGATCGCGCAGTGGTCGCCGGGGCAGTCGGCGGAGCCGAACCTTGCCCGACGGTTCGCCGCTGCGCCGACCGCAGACGTCGCGGAGGCGGGCCCGCCGACGTGATGCCGGGCCGACCTGGCGCCTCGGCACCGGGTCAGACCATGTTGTCCTCGATCGGCAGGCCGAACGCCCCGCGCCCGTACAGGGCGAGGGCGCGCTCCGTCTCGTTGGCGACGTGCACCCCGCCCGCGTGCGCGTCCCGCCAGGCCCGCTCGATCGGGTTGCCGCGGTCGAGGGACTGACCGCCCGCCGTCTTGAACAGCTTGTCGATGGCGTCGAGCGCGCGTTCGGTACCGAGCACCTGGTCGCGGCGCGCCCGCAGTCGAAGCTGCATCGGAATCTCCCGGCCCGACGCCGCCGCAGCCATCAGGGCACGCAGGTTGCGATCCATCTGCAGGATGGACGCGTCGATCTCCGACGACGCCCGGCCGACCGTCACCTGCGCGAACTGGTCGTCGGCGAATCTGCCGCCGCCCAGGCTCAGCCGGACCCGGTCCCGCATCGAGGCCAGGTAGGTCTCGTAGCAACCGGACACCACACCGAGCACCGGCGCCGCGATCGCGAAGGTGAACACCGTCGCGAACGGAATCCGGTACAGCGGACCGGTGTTCACGGCCTGACCCGGGCCGCGCAGCTGCGAGAACTCGAAATTGCGCATGACGCGGTGATCGGGCACGAAGGCGCGTTCGACGACGATCTCATTGCTTCCGGTGCCGCGCAGGCCGACGGAGTCCCAGACGTCGCGGATCTCGAAGTCCGAGCGGGGCACCAGCATGGTGGTGGTGTCGAGGCGCTTCCCGTCGTCGGCCACGAGCATGCCGCCGAGCAGCGCCCATCCGGCGTGGTCGACACCGGAGGAGAACCGCCACGCCCCCGAGACCTCGTATCCACCCGTGACGCGCGTCATCGTCCCGAGCGGCGCGTACGACGAACTGATCAGGGTGTCGGGATCCGGGCCCCACACCTCCGCTTGCGCCCGATCGTCGAAGAGGGCGACGTGCCAGGGGTGTACGCCCAGCACCGACGCGACCCACCCGGTGGACCCGCAGGCTCCGGAGATCGCCCGCACGGCCTCGTAGAAGCGGACGGGGTCTGTTTCGGTGCCGCCGTGGCGCGCGGGCTGGAGCATCCGGAAGACGCCGGCATCGGTCAGCGCCCGGATCGTCTCCGCCGGCACCCGGCGGGCCTCCTCGGTTTCCCGTGCCCGCTTCGCGACGGCGGGGAGCAGCTCCAACACCCGCTCGAGATCCTGGTTCTCCATGCGTCCGATGCTAGTTGCGGCGCAGTGGCAGGTCGACGACGGATGTGGCTGGTCAGCCGGTCCCGGCCAGTGAGATCGACGAAGTTTCCGGCGAACCGGGCTCACTAGCTTCGGGAGAACTGATCATCACAGCCGTCGCCGCCGCGGGTGGCGTCGTTCGAAGGGATGGATGAACCGTGACCAGCACGCAGTCCGCAGACGAAGAAGTTCGCGTGATCGATGCCGGCGCCGCACCGGAGAGGTTCGCGCGCGGATGGCACTGCCTCGGCCTCGCCGCGGACTTCCGCGACGGCAAGCCCCACGGTATCGAGGCGTTCGGCACCAAGCTGGTGGTGTTCGAGGACAGCGAGGGCAAGCTGAACACCCTCGACTCGTACTGCCGGCACATGGGCGGCGACCTGAGCCAGGGCACCGTCAAGGGCGACTCGGTCGCCTGCCCGTTCCACGACTGGCGCTGGGGCGGCAAGGGCAAGTGCACCGCCATCCCGTACGCGCGGCGCGTCCCCCCGCTGGCCCGTACCCGCGCCTGGACCACCCTGGAGCAGGATGGGCTGCTGTTCGTGTGGAACGACCCGGAGGGCAACCCTCCGCCGGCCGACGTGACGATTCCGCTGATGCACGAGCCGGGCACGGAGTGGACCGACTGGGTCTGGAACTCCATCGTCATCGACACCAACTGCCGCGAGATCGTGGACAATGTGGTCGACATGGCGCACTTCTTCTACGTGCACTTCTCGTTCCCCACCCGGTTCAAGAACATCTTCGAAGGCCACACCGCCATTCAGTACTTCGAGGGTCTGGCCCGTGAGGACATCCGGCCGCCGTCGAACGACCCGACGCAGCCGAAACTGCTCGGCAGCGACTCGACGGCCGCGTACCACGGCCCGTCCTTCATGATCGACGAGCTGATCTACCGCTACGACTCGTTCGACGTCGAGTCGATCCTGATCAACTGCCACTACCCGATCACGCCCGACAAGTTCGTGCTGATGTACGGCGTGATGGTCAAGAAGACCGACCAGCTCCCGGCTCGCGAGGCGGAGTCCATGGCCAAGGGCATGACCCACTTCATCGCCACCGGCTTCGAGCAGGACGTCGCGATCTGGCGGAACAAGACCCGGATCGAGAACCCCCTGCTCTGCGAAGAGGACGGGCCGGTCTATCAGCTCCGCCGCTGGTACGAGCAGTTCTACGTGGACGTCGCGGACATCGACCCGGCGATGACCGATCGGTTCGAGTTCGAGATGGACACCACCAAGGCCAACGAGGCGTGGCGCCGGGAGGTCGACGCGAACATCGCCGCGAAGGCCGCCGTTGCCGCCGCCGTACAGCCGGCCTGACATGCAGCCCGTCGACTGCACCCGATGCGGGAACCGGGTCCTGGTGGAGAAGAACAGCTACCACCACACCTCGATCCAGTGGACGGTGGACTCCGAGTCCTCGTGTGCCGAGTTCCGGGAGGGCACGCCCTCCCGTGCCCGGACCGTGGACGTGAGAGTCTGTGGTGCGCTGCAGGATTCGATCACCCAGGCCGTACTCGAGGGACGCGTCGACGTCCCCGACAACTAGCAGACCCGTCAAGGAGAGAAATGATCGACAAGGACCAGTACGGACCCTGGGCCGTCATCGCGGGCGGATCCGAGGGCGTCGGATCCGCCTTCGCGGACGAGCTCGCCGCTGCCGGGCTGAACCTCGTGCTGATCGCGCGCAAGCCGGGCCCGCTCGAGGAGACCGCCGAGAAGGTCCGTGCCCGCGGCGTCGAGGTCCGGACCCTGTCGCTCGACCTGCTCGTGCCCGATGCACTCGACCGGATCCGCAAGGTCACCGACGACGTCGAGGTGGGCCTGCTCATCTTCAACGCCGGCGCCAACTCGTACGGGCACGAGTTCGTGACGAGCGACCTGGAGAGGGTGCAGGGCGTGATCGACCTGAACGTCACCTCGCAGCTGCACCTGTCACACCACTTCGGCGCGAAAATGAAGGACCGCGGCCGGGGCGGCATCATGCTGCTCGGCTCGATGTCCGGCTACATGGGCGCCGAGCAGCAGAGCATCTACTCGGCATCGAAGGCCTTCAGCCGCGTGTTCGCAGAAGGACTGTGGCTCGAGCTGAAGCCGTTCGGCGTCCACGTGCTCGAGCTGGTGCTCGGCGTCACCCGCACCCCGGCGATGTCCCGGGCCGGGCTGAACTTCGACGTTCCGGGCATGCTGGTCGCGGAGCCCGAGGACGTCGCACGCGAGGGCCTCGAGCATCTCGCCGAGGGTCCGGTGTGGGTCGCGGGCGGCAACTACCCCGCCGTCGTCAAGCGCGCCGGGTTCCCGCGCGACAAGCTGGTTCAGGCCGCCGCAGACGGACTCCGGAAGCTCATGGGCCGCGCGTAGCTCGGTACGGCCGTGGTCGGAACCGAGTGGGTCGCGACCACGGCCGCGTCGCTATCGACCCGAGCCGTACGGCCGCGTGATGATCTCGAGATAGTGCCCGGCCGGGTCGAGGAAGTAGGTCCCCCGGCCGCCGTCGTTCGTGTTGATCCCGTGCGCCGACTGCCGCGGGTCGGCCCAGTGCTCCATGCCGATCTCGCAGATTCGCCCGTAGATGCTGTCGAAGTCGTCCTCGGAGACGAGGAACGCGTAGTGCTGCGGTTGGACCTCGAGATGCGGCGGGGGCTCAGCGAAGTCCAGGGTGACTCCGTTGTCGAGCTGGACGGCGAGGAAGTGACCTGCCGGAACCGGGTCCGGGAGCCCGAAGAGCCAGGTGAAGAAGTACGCCGAATGCTGCTTGTCCTTCGCAGCGACGATGGTGTGGTTGAACGAGATGGTCAAGGAAAACCCCTTGCGGTCCGACGCCTCCATGCCTGACGCAGTCCGTCATCGGCACGCGACGCTGTTCCCAGAACTACCGTTTCGCGGCCGGGTTCGCAAGTGGCGGCCTCCGGTTGCCATGCCGGTTACCCACCCTTATGTCCGGTTCCGGTGTACTTTCAGTTCGCTCTGTTCACGAAATGGGGGGGACCGACCGATGCACGATGCCTACTCGCGACGACGGGCGCGGCGGCGCGGTTTCCGGGCCGGTGTCGTCGGCATTGCGCTCGCCTCGCTCATCACCCTGCCGACCGGCGGTGTGGCGACGGCCGCACCCGACGCCGGCAGCTCCGGCAGCGCGAGCGGGAGTCTGGCCACCGGCAGCGGAGGCGCCAGTTCCGACGGGGGCAGTGTCAGCGCCGGATCGACCATCCCGGGTCCGCTGCAGAACGAGCATCCGCCGCTGCCCGCGCTCCGCGACGACATCACCACCGCGGCCATCGTCGGCGAACAGCACAAGTCCGAGCAGTTCATCCGCTTCACGGTGGCCTCACCCGCACTGCGTCGCGAGGTCGGGGTGGAAGTTCTTCTGCCGAAGGACAACTCCGCGCCCCGGCCGTCGATCTACGCGCTCGAGGGCGTCGACGCCGGGGAGGACTCCAGCGGTTGGGTCTGCTGCGGCGGCGCTCAGCAGTTCTTCGCGGACAAGAACGTCAACGTCGTGATGATCAACGGCGGCGTGTCCGGCATGTACACCGACTGGGACCGGATCGATCCGGGTGTCGGCCTGCACAAGTGGGAAACGTTCGTCACCCGGGAACTACCACCCCTGCTGGACGCGCGCCTGAAGACCAACGGCGTCAAGTCGCTGCTGGGCGCCTCGATGGGGGCGCAGGGCGCGATGATGCTCGCGCACCGGCACCCCGAGATGTTCCGCGGCATCGCGGTGTTCAGCGGCTGCTACTCCACCACGGACGACGTGGGGCGGCTCAGCGTGCAGGCGACGGTGTCGTCGAGGGGTGGCGACCCGGCCAACCTCTGGGGTTCGGTCGGCGGACCCGGCTGGGCCGCGCACGACTCGCTCCGTAACGCGGAAGCGCTGCGCGGCAAGGACATCTATGTCTCGGTGGCATCGGGGCTTCCCGGCCGCTACGAGACACCGGGCATGCCCGACTACGCCGACCGGGTGCTGGTGGGAGGATCCATCGAGGCCGCGGCGAACGCCTGCACCCACAGATTCCAGTCCCGACTCGGGGCCCTTGGCATTCCGGCCACGTTCGACTTCGAATCGCGGGGTACCCATGCCTGGGTGTACTGGGTGGACCAGCTGCCCAAGGCCTGGCCGACCCTCGAGCGCTCGCTCGGGCTCGCCTGACGCACCGGATCCACCGGACCGCCGGTCGGTGGGCTACCGGTAGTCGGGATTCGCGAAGTCCGGACGGCACCCCGCGTCCCACAGCGACCTCTGGTTCGCGAAAGCCGGAATTCCCCCGGCGCGCTTGATCATCGACGCCACATGCATGAGGTTGTAGGTCATGAAGGTGGTGTTGCGGTTGGTGAAGTCGTTCTCCGGCCCGCCGGACCCCTCGTCCAGATAGGACGGGCCCGGGCCCGCCTCACCGATCCATCCGGCGTCGGCCTGCGGCGGAATGGTGTACCCCAGGTGCTGCAGGCTGTAGAGGACGTTCATCGCGCAGTGCTTGACGCCGTCTTCGTTGCCGGTGATCAGGCACCCCCCGACCCGCCCGTAGAAGGCGTACTGCCCCTTGTCGTTGAGGATCGACGAGCAACCGTAGAGCCGCTCGATCACCCGCTTCATCACGGAACTGTTGTCGCCGAGCCAGATCGGGCCCGCCAGTACCAGGATGTCGGCCGCGAGGATGCGCTCGAACAGTCTCGGCCACTCGTCGGTGGGCCAACCGTGCTCGGTCATGTCCGGGTACACCCCGGTCGCGATGTCGTGATCGACCGCACGGATCTGGTCGACCGCCACCCCGGCTTCCCGCATCAGCCCGACGCTGCGGTCGATCAGCCCCTGCGTATTACTGCGCTCCGGCGAGCGTTTCAGCGTGCAGTTCACGTACACCGCGAGCAGCCCGTCGAAACGGGGCTCCTCGTCCGGCATCGACGGACTGGACATCAGACTCCTCCCGAACGGTGGATCCTGACAGTCCACGATATGCGAGCGGACCGCGTGTGAGTAGGCCCCGGCAAAATGCGGAACGCGGCGGCCGCATCGTGTGCGACCGCCGCGTTCGGCTTTTGCTCGATCCCGGCGGGGCTACGCCTTCGGGGTGAAAGCCGCGAGGGGCTCGCTGCCGGACCAGTCGTGTCCCCAGTAGCTGTCCGCGGTGATCTCCTCCGCGGTGAAGTGGCTCTCGTCGACGAGCATGCCCTCGGTGCCGAACTCGAGATCCCAGCCGCCGGGTGCGCGGACGTAGAACGAGACCATCTTGTCGTTCGTGTGCCGGCCCAGGGTCGAGGAGATCGAGAACCCGAGCTTGTTCACGCGGTCGAGCGCCTGACCGACGGCGTCGAGGGTGTCGACCTCCATCATCAGGTGCACCATTCCCGGTGCCTCGGTGGGCGGCGCCGGGCAGATCGCCAGGCTGTGGTGCCGCTGGTTGACGCCGAGGAACCGCACCCGGCGGGCGGGGCCGGGGGCGTCCGGTCCGCCGAGCCGGATCGCACCGCGGGGCAGGAATCCGAGCACCTCGGTGTAGAAGTCGTAGGTCTCCTGGAAGAACGGTGTCGGGAGCACCACGTGCCCGAGACCCGAGCCGCCGGTGACGAATCGACCGCCGTGCGGGGTCACCACCGGACTGTGGTCGAGCACCGGCCCGAAGAACACCTCGACGGTCGTGCCGGCGGGATCGACGAACGTGATCGCCCGCTCGACGCTGCGGTGGTCCGCCTCCTCCTGGGAGAGCTCACGGACCTCGACGCCCGCCTTCTCGAGCTGCTCGCGCACGGCCCGCAGCCCGAACTGGTCGCGCACCTCCCAGCCGACGGCCAGCACCTTGTCCACCGGACCCGGCAGGACCTTCAGCCGCGAGCGTCGCTCGTCGATCCGCAGGTACAGACCGTCCGCCTCCGGACCGGAGCCGACCGCCATACCGAGACCGTCGACCACCAGCTCGCGCCAGCGCGCGACGTCCTGCGTCTGGACCTCGAGATATCCGAGTGACCGGATGTCAGACATGTTCTCCATCAACCCCTTTAGATCATCGAGCGGTGGATGCCCTGCGGCTCACCACCGAGCTGCGTCAGTGCCGACGAGTGGAAGATCGAGCCGGGCACGTGAATGGCATGGACGATGCCGGCGTGCGCGTCCCGGAAGAAACGCTGCATCGGAAACTTGTAGTGCAGGGCCCCGCCACCGGACCGCGCGAAGATCTCGTCCACCGCCCGCACCGCCCGCCACGCCGCGGCGGTCTGGGTGCGACGGCCGATCGCCCGCTCCTCGAAGGAGATCTCCTGACCCTTCTCGGTCTTGTCCCA
>NZ_JBHZAH010000071.1:0-25673 GCF_042754225.1 Rhodococcus sp. NPDC059234 | reverse complement strand
GGCCGGCACCCGTCGTGCGACGCGGTGCCGGCCCCGTCTGTCGGTTGGTCGGTCCCGGCTCAGCAGAAGGGCCAGACGAACGAGCAGTCCTGCGTGGTCGTGGTCGTGGTCGTGGTCGTGGTCGGGTTGTTCGTGCCACCGGCACCACCGGCGCCACCCGCACCACCGCCACCGCCGTTGGCAGCACCACTGGTGGCGTTACCACTGTTGCCACCGGTCGCGGCCCCACCGTTGCCGGAGGACACACCGCCCTGGGTGCCGTTACCGATGTTCACCCCACCGATGGCCACGTTGCCGGAGCCACCCGCACCACCGGTGGCATTACCACCGTTACCGGACTGGGCGTTACCCGACTGAGCACTACCGCCCGCGCCACCGGGTGCACCCGCACCGCCGTTCGCGTCAGCGGAGGCGATGCCTGCTCCCGCGGCCAGGGCAAAGGCGGCGATGGCTGCAGTAGCAAAAGCGCGCTTGATGGTGTTCGACATTGTCTGTCTCCTCGTTCGGTGGGGGGTTGGCCTTGCTCGGTCACACAAGCTTGCAACCCCGCGACCAGCACCGATAGGCACCCAAGGGGGCAACAACCCCACCCCTCGAGGTGAGGATGTACCCCCCTAGATCGGCGTCACCTCGCTGACCAGCCACTGGCCGTCCACCAGGTCCACTCCGACTCGCACCCGACTCGAGGTGCTCGCCGGAGCGGGATGCGCCACGCTGGTCGTGATCTGGTCGACGAACAACAACAGCTGAGCGTGATCTCTTGTCCCGCCGAGGAATCCGACGTCGACCACGCGCGCCCTGGTGCTCAGCCCCTGCTCCTTCGACTGGGGTGCGACCGTTTTCGTGGAGAAGTCCACGAATCCCTCCTTGAACGACCCGGTCGTCCCGGTAGCCGCCGCGGCGAGGTCCTGGTCCACCGTCTGCGCGTTGTAGCTCAGCAGCGCCTCGACGCGTCCCGGCGCCGCCGCGATCGCGCCGCCGCGAGCCGTCTCCGCGGTCACCGCCTGCCGGTGGGTCCACACCAGTGCGCCGCTGGTGACCACCAACGCGAACCCCACCAGCACGACTGCCCCGCGACGCGGGGCCGG
Organism: Rhodococcus sp. NPDC059234; assembly: GCF_042754225.1. Lineage (NCBI taxonomy): Bacteria > Bacillati > Actinomycetota > Actinomycetes > Mycobacteriales > Nocardiaceae > Rhodococcus > Rhodococcus sp. NPDC059234. Next base: position 24,585 of record NZ_JBHZAH010000071.1, on the reverse strand, counting down.
GCCCCTCACGGCACGAACTCCACACGCGACATCAGCATCCGCCCGGCCACCTCGTCCACCGACACCCGGAGGCGATAGGTCCTGTCCGTCGCCGGACCCGCAGAGTTGGCGACCCGCGCCGAGGCCGCCACGACCACCACACCCGAACCGCCGGACTCGCTCGCCAGAGCCGCCTCGTCCACCCGACCGTCCGAGTTGACCGCGGAGTCCCGGACCGACCCGAGGAAACCCGAACCACCGTCCCTCATCTCGTCGGCGAAGGCGCCGGTGCTCAGCGACACCAGCCTGGCCAGGTCCGCGTCCGCGGTCGCGGAATGGATGTCGATCAGGGCGAGCACCCCCTCCCGGGCCGCGGCCACCAGGGACTGCCGGTGGGCTTCCCGCGCGCGATCCGAACGCAGCGCACCGACGCCCAGAACCACCGTCGCGACGAGTCCCGCGGTCGCCGCAGCGACGAGGACCCGCAGCGTGATTCGTCGGGCACGACCCGACGTCCGGGTGCCGGTGACGGCCGGCATGTCGTCAGGCATCGGGTCGGCCGTCACGGATTCGGGGGTGTCAGCAACTGTTGCCACGCCTGGTCCCTCCCGGTCTGACCGGCCGCGGGCGCGAGGTCGGTGTGCTGGTAGGCCTGGCCGTCCGCGCCGGTGTAGCGCTCGTCCGGCGCGTTGGTTCCGGACGGCACGTACGGCCCCCCGCTGCGGCAGATGTCGGGACTGGGTGCCCGCTTGCCGGGCACCTCCGCACACGGGATGTTCCTGGACCCGCGCACCGCGAACTTCGAGTTCTGCGGCACCTTGCAGTACAGGTCCGGCGGGGTGTCCGGGACGCTCGTCTCCGTCGGATCACGGCGCTGGTCGGCGGGCAGGTAGCCCGCCGAACACGCCGCCGGATCCTGCGCCTGGAGATGGAAGTTGACGTTCGCCGCCCCGTCCTCCTGCCCGCGCTGCACCACGGTCTCCTGGGCGGCCACCAGCGGCGGCAGGATCACCAGGACCTGCTCGAGGGCGGCGTTGTAGGTGACGGCGACCTGGGCGGTACTGGTCAAGTTGGCCAGTAGCACCGGCAGGGTCGGGCGCAGTTCCTGGAACAACGAGTCGGCCTGGGTCGCGAAGCCCGGGCCCTTGTCGAGGATGCCCCGCACCGACCCGTCGGCAGCGGCCAGTTGGCCGCTCACCTGTGCCACGCTCGCGGTCCACCGCCGAATCTGGTCACCGGTGACCGCCTGGGTCTCGAGCAGAGGGGCCAACTGCTGGACGAGGGTGGTCGCGGGGGTGGTCGCCCCGGACAACTGGTCGACGAACGAGGTGGTCGAGTCGAGCAGCCGCGCGAGATCCGGCCCGCGGCCGCCGAAGGCCGCGGCCGATTCGTCGATCACCGAACGCAACTTGTCCTGTGGGACCGACGCCAGCATCGCCTTCGCCTGGTCGAGGACCGGGCCGATCTCCCGGGGGACCGTGACCTGGTCCCCACCGATCACGTCTCCGTCGCTCAGGAACGGCCCGTCACCCGTGCTCGGTTGCAGGTCGACGTACTGTTCACCGATCGCCGACACGCTGCGCACCGCGGCGGTTAGTCGGGTGCTCGGCACGGGAACCGAACTCTGCAGCGACAATTCGGCCCGCACCGCGTCCGGATCGAGCCGAACCGTGCGCACCTGGCCGATGGTGTCGCCGCGGTAGGTGACATTCGCGTTCCGGTACAGGCCGCCCGCGTCGCGCAGTTCCACCGTCACCGAGTAGCGGCCGATGCCGAGCATCGTCGGGACCCGCAGGTACGAGATCGCGGCGGCGGTCATCCCGATGACCGCGAGCACGGCGAAGACCGTCAACTGCCTGCGCACGAGTGGTGTGAGGATCATCGTCCGGTGCCCTCCTTCGCCGGCGCCGCGGGTCTCCCCGCCGCCTGCAGCGGCGCCGTGAGCGGGTTGACCGGTTGACCGCCCGCAGGTGGGGTTTGCGGCGCCCCGAGGGGTGTTCCGAACCCCAGACCCGACCGCAGTCGCGGCGTGGTCAGGTCGATCAGCGCCCACAGATTCGTGTAGTCACCGCGCATGCCCTGGTCGATGGTGGTCTGCGGGAACGGGAACGTACTGAGGTTGCCGAGATTGTTGATCAGGTCCGGCCCCGTCTCGACGACCCTCTGCAGTGTCGGTTCCAGCGCGGCCAGGTTCGCCTTCAGGTCGTCCCTGGTCCGGTTCACCAGGTCGGTTCCGACAGTCCCGAGTTTGCCGACCGAATCGAGGGCCGTGGTCAACGCGGCTCGCTGACCGTCGAGTACGGCCATCGCCGGGTCCAGGGTGTCGAGCGCCCTGCCCAGCACGTCCCGCTGCGCGCTGATCTCTCCGGCGAACCCGTCGAGGTTCGCCATCGTGGTCACCATCGCCCCGCGCTGCCGGTCCAGGGTCACGGACAGCGAGTCCATCTGCGACAGCAGATCCCGCACCGAATCGGTCCTGCCGGTCATCGCCCTGTTCAGTTCGGTGGTGATGCTGTGCACCTGTGCGAGCCCGCCACCGTTGAGGACCACCGACAGCGCGGTCAGCGCCTCTTCGGTCGTCGGGTACACCCCCGCGGAGCCGAGCGGGATCACCGAGCCGTCGGCGAGCCTGCCCTCGGGTGGCACCCCGGTCGGCGGCGCCAGGGCAACGTGCTTGGATCCGAGCAGACTGGTCTGCCCGATCCGGGCCGTCGCGTTCGCCGGAAGTTGCACCGACTGGTCCAGCGACACCGTCACTTTCGCATGCCAGTTGTCCGTCTCGATGGCGCGGATGCTGCCGACGGTGACGTCGCCCACGAGCACGGGCGAGTTCGGACTGATCGAGGTGACATCGGGCATCTCGATCACCACCGAGAAGCTGCCCGGCCCGCGCCCGGCCGCACCCGGCAGCGGCATCGAGTTCAATCCGCTCCACTGACAGCCCGACACGAGCACCGCCGCCAGCAGGCCGGCGCCACCGATTCCCCACGCGCGCTTCGTCATCGAGTCGCCTTCCCGGGCGCCATCAGCTGGGCCAGGTTCGGCGGCACCGCGACGGCCGGCATGGTCAGCGTGGGTGTCGAGACGGCTGCGGCCGGCTTCAGCTGCGGCTCGCTGTACACCAGCTGGTCCGGCGTGGCGCCGAGTGCGCGCGTCGGATTGATGCTGAGGTCGGGGTAGTTGGCCTTGACCGTGTTCAGCAGCGGACCCAGGTACTGCGCGCACAGTTCCGCACCCTTGGCCGAGGTCTCGTTCGCGAGGCCGGCGATGCCGCCGCAGATCAGGTCGATCGGGTTGCCCATGTTCTGGAAGGCCGGGACGCCGACCATCGCGCCCTGCGCGGGCCGGTAGACGTTGTAGTAGTTCGACAGTGCGGTCGGTGCCAGGTGCAGCACCTTCTCCAGACCGTCCTTCTTGGTCACCAGCACCTGCGAGACGTCCGCCAGCTTCTGCACCTGTTCGGTCAGTCCGGCACGGTTCTGCGCGACGAACCGCTGGACGTCGGCGATCGCGGTGTCCAGATCGGCGAGGGCGGGTGCCAGCTGGGTTCGGCTGTCGGCCAGTACGCCCGTCACGGTGGCGAGGCGGCCCTGGAACTGGACGATCTGTTCGTTGCTGGCGGCCAGCGCCGTGGTGAAGGCCTGCAGACCGCGGATGGTGCCGAACAGGTCGCCACCGCTGTCGGAGAGGGTACTCATCGCGCGCGAGAGCTCCGTGACGCTGTTGCCGAGGGCGGTCCCGTTGCCCTGCAACGCGGTTCCCGCCGCGTCGAGCAGGTTCGCCGCGGTGCCGCGATCGTTCCCGTTGGGCCCCAACGCGTCGGCGGCGCGACCGAGCTGCTCCTTGACCTGGTCCCACTCGACCGGCACCGCGGTGCGGTCGAGGCCGATCTCGGCGCCGTCGCCGAGGGCGGGGGCGGCGTCGTCGGTGACGGCGGGAGTCAGTTGCACGAACCGCGCCGAGACCAGCGACTGCGCGACGATCACCGCCTTCGCGTCGGCGGCGACCGGCACCGAGCGGGCCAGCTTCAGTTGCACCCGCATCCGGGTTCCCTCCGGGCTGACGGAGGTCACCTTGCCGACGTCGACCCCCACCACCCGTACGTCGTCGCCGACGTAGAGTCCCGTCGTGGACGTGAAGTAGGCGGTCACCTGGTAGTACCGGAAATGTTGCACGGCAGCGTATCCGGCCACCATCACCGCGGCCACCACGGCGAGACCGATCCCGCCGACCACCATCGCGCGCCTGGCGGACATCAGCGGACCTCCGGAATCGGCAGCGGTGCGGGCGGTAACCCGAACATCGCGTTGATCAGTGGCTGGGTGAACTGCGCGGGCATCAGGTTCTGCACGTACGCGTAGTAGAAGGGCCCGCTGGCCACCGTGTCGCCAAGTGTCCCGACGTAGGTGCCGAGCCCGTCGATGCCCTGCGCCAGGTTGTCCCGGTTCTTCTGGAGAATCCCGACCACGGTGTTGAGCTTGTCGAGCGCCGGGGTCAATTGTGCCTCGTTGTCGTGCACCAGTCCGCTCAGCTGGGTGGACACCGCCGAGACGTTGGCGATCACCTCCGACAGCGCGCCCTGTCGGCGAGCGAGTTCACCGAGCAGCGCATTGCCGTCCACGAGCAGCGAATTGACCTGCGGTCCGCGCTCGGCGAGCACGCCCGCCACCTTGTTCGCATCGGCGAGCAGGGCCCGCAGTGTGTCGTCCCGTCGCGTGAGGCTGTCGGAGATCCGGGCCACCCCGTCGAGCGCGGGACGCAGGCTCGGCGCGCTGTCGGCCATCACCTTGCCGACCTCGTCGAGCGACGCCGACAGCCGGTCGAGGTGGATGTCCTGCACGGTGGTGGTCAGGTCGCCGAGCACCGCAGGCAGCGAGTACGCAGACCTGGTGCGCTCGAGCGGAATCCGGCCGCCGACCGGGATCAGGCCATCCCCCGCGAGGTCGAGGGTGACGGCACGCCTGCCGAGCAGCGACATGGTGGTGATCGCCGCCGCGGTGCTCTCACCCATCCCGACCGCACCGTCCAGGGTGAAGTCCACCCGGGCGTGACCTCGCTCGACGGCGATCGTCTCGACCGTGCCGATCTTCACCCCGGCGGAGTTGACCTCGTCGCCGGGGGCCAGGCCGCTGGCGTCCTCGAACACCGCACTGTAGCTCGCCCCGGACTTCACGAACTGCAGTTTCTGGTACTGCAGCGCAGCGAGCACCACCGCCGCCGTGACGGCGAGGCCGACCACACCCACCCGTACCGCCTGGCTTTCCACCATGCTTCTCATCGCGGCGCGCACCTCCCGGTCTTCTGGTCGGCCAGGTCGACCGTCATCGGCTTGCCGTCGGCACCGTCGACTTTCAACGCGATGCCGCAGAGGTAGAAGTTGAAGAACGACCCGTAGGCACCGACCCGGATCAGCTGCCGGTAGTTCGACGGCATCGACGCGAATATCCGGTCGAGTTCGCCCTGCTGCTCGATCAACGGGTCCAGGCTGGTGTCGACCTTGCTCACGGTGCCGGCGAGGTTCGGCCGGAGATCGCTCAGCAGGTCTGCGAACGTGCCGGTCGCCGTGTTCACACTCGTCACCGCGTTGCCGATCAGTTCCCGGTCCCCCGCGAGCCCGCTGACCAGTTCCTGCAGATGCTCGAGGGTGCCGCTGAATTGGCCACCGCGACCACGCAATTCACCGAGCACCCCGTCGAGGTTGGCGATCACCCGGCCGATGAGTTCGTCGCGGTCGGCCAGCGTGTTGGTGATCGATCCGGTGTTCGCGAGCACCGACGCGACGGTGCCGGACTGCCCCTGGAACACCTCGAGCAGCGACATCGACAGCGCGTTGACCTGCTCGGGGTCCAGCGCCTGGAACAGCGGCCGGAACCCTCCGAGCAGGGCATCGAGGTCGAGCGCGGGGGCCGTGCGTTCGACCGGGATCGTCCCACTCAGGGCCGGCGTCTCGGCGTCGCGGGGTCCGTCGAGCAACTCGAGGTACCTGTTGCCCACCAGGTCCTGGTAGCGGACTGCGGCCCTGGTCGCGACCGTCACGGTGTCCCCGGAGTCGACGGTGAACTCCACCTGCGCCCGGTGGTTGTCGCCGAACGCGACGGAACTGACCGCCCCGACCGGGACGCCGGCGATGCGGACCTTGTCCCCCGCCTTCAGCCCGGACACGTTGACGAACTCGGCCGAGTAGGTACTCGCGCCGCCACCACGGAACTGCCCGAACACGAGAATCAGGCCCGCGTTGACCAACAGCATGACAAGAACGAAGATCCCGAACTTGACTGTGTAGCCCTTCATCGCACCGCCGTCCCGAACAGGTAGCTCATCAGGTTCGGCACGCCCTCGATCGGCCGTCCGCCGTTCGGCTGCCGGTCCGGGGCGAAGGGATTGACGCCGATGTCGGTCACCAGGAAGGGCGCGTTGACGTTCGGGTCGCGCAGCGGCAGCCCCATGCACTGCGGTCCGCCGGTCGCGGCCACCTTGGGTAGGTCGTCCGGGTAGCGGTACGGCTCGGTGCCGGCGATCAGTCCGATCGACATCTTGATGCCGGGCTGCCCGTTGTACGCACCGTCACCGATCTTCTTGCTCTCCTGCAGCCCGTGGAACATGCACGGGATGGCGGGCGAGTACTCCTCGAGCAGCGCGGTCGTCGGCTTCAGCAGCGCGAGGACGTTCGCGAGCCCGTCGGCGTTGGCGCCGAGGACGTCCCGCCCTGTGTTCGCCAGCCCGGTCACATTGAGCAGCAACAGGTCCATGTTCGTCCGTTGATCGACGACGGTGTTGCCCGTCGTGGTGAGCGAACCGAGCGACGCCATCAGGTCCGGGGCCAGCGCGGAGTAGGTGTCGGTCACCGGCGGCAACGTGGTGAGCACCCGGTCGAGTGCGCCGTGCGCGGTGGAGAACTCGGCGAGGGAGTCGTCCGCCTTTCGCAGTGCGTCGCCGAGGCGGTCCCCGCGCCCCTGCACTGCGGTCGAGATCGCACCGAGGGTGGAATCGAGCTTGCCGGGGTCGACCGTGCGGAGCACCGCTGTGAGCTTCTCGAACACAGTGTTCAGCTCCACCGTCACGTGTGAGGCGTCGATCGTCGCGCCCGGTGACAGCCGTTCGGTCGCCGGGTCGGCGGGCGCCGACATGCTGACGAATTTCGCACCGAAGGCGGTGTTCGAGGTCACCTGCACGTCGACGTTGGCCGGGATCGACTCCAGCGCATCCGGATCGACGAGCAGGGACAGTCGCGCGGTGGTGTCGTCGGTCGAGGTGATGGACTCGACGGTGCCCACCGTCACCCCCGCCATCTTGACCCGCGCGCCGGGGTCCATCACCAGTCCCGCGCGCTGCGCCACCACCGTGATCGGAACGCGGTCGGTGAACGACTGGTCGAACAGCGCCACCGAGAGCCCGACGAGACCGGCGACCGCGACCACCAGCGCCAGCGCGGCGAGCTTGTATCCGTACTTGTGCACGTGCCCCCTAGCCGGACAGGTTGAAGTTGCCGGAACCGCCGTAGATCGCCAACGAGACGAGCAGGGTCACCGCCACCACACAGATCAGCGACAGCCGGACCCCGCGACCGACCGCGGTGCCCACCCCGGACGGTCCGCCCGCTGCGTTGTAGCCGTAGTAGGTGTGGATGAGCATCACGAGCATCGCCATCACCAGCACCTGCACGAACGACCACGCCACGTCGATCGGATCGAGGAAGGTCGTGAAGTAGTGGTCGTACAGACCCGACGACTGCCCGAAGATCACCACCGTGGTGAACCGGCCCGCCAGGAACGAGGCGACGAGAGCGAGCGAGTACAGCGGCAGGATCGAGAGCATGCCCGCCACCACGCGGGTGCTCACCACGTACGGCACGGAACTGATCGCCATCGACTCGAGCGCGTCGATCTCCTCGCTGATCCGCATCGCCCCGATCTGCGCGGTGGAGCCCGCGCCGATCGTCGCGGAGAGACCGATACCCGCGATGACCGGCGCCGCGATCCGCACGTTGATGAACGCGGAGAAGAACCCCGTCAGCGCCTCCACGCCGATGTTGCCGAGCGAGCTGAAGCCCTGGATCGCGATGGTGCCGCCGGAGGCGAGGGTCAGGAACCCGACGACCGCCACGGTGCCGCCGATCAACGCCAACGCGCCCGTGCCCATGCTGATCTCGGCGATCAGGCGCAGCACCTCCTTCGGGTGCTTGCGCACCGCCCACGGGATGTGCGCGATTGCGCGGGTGAAGAACACGGCCTGACGACCGATGTCGTCGACCGACCGCGAGACCCGCGCGCCGCGTGCGCGCGTGGGGCCGAACTTGCCGATGACTGCCAGCGCCATCTCGTCACCCCGCCGTCATTCGGATGCCCACCGCGGTGACGATGGTGTTGACCACGAACAGCGCCATGAACGCGTAGACCACCGTCTCGTTGACCGCCTCGCCCACGCCCTTCGGCCCGCCCCGCACCGACAGGCCGCGATAGCACGCGACCAACCCGGCGAGCAGCCCGAACAGGGCGGCCTTGACCATGGAGAGCGCGACCTCGGGGAGCCCCGTGAGCAGCGTGATCCCGTCCGCGAACGCGCCGGGATTGACACCCTGGAGGAAGACCGAGAAGACGAAACCACCTGCGATGCCGATCACGCAGACCAGACCGTTGAGCAGCAGCGCCACCAACGTCGAGGCGACCACCCGAGGAATCACCAGCCGATTGACCGGATCGATGCCGAGCACCTCCATCGCGTCGATCTCCTCGCGGATGGTCCGCGAGCCGAGGTCCGCCGCGATGGCGGTGGCGCCGGCGCCGGCGACGATGAGCACCGTGACCACCGGACCGACCTGGGTGACGGCGCCGAGCGCGGCGCCCGCGCCGCTCAGGTCGGCCGCCCCGATCTCGCGCAGCAGGATGTTGAGGGTGAAGCTCACCAGCACGGTGAACGGCACCGCCACGAGCACCGTCGGGACTATCGACACGCGCGCGATCATCCAGCTCTGCTCGAGGAACTCCTGTAGCTGAAAGCGCGTGCGCACCAGGCCGACCGCCACATCGGCACCCATGCGGTAGAACTGGCCGAGCTCACGCATCGGCCCGGTCAACTTCGTGTTCACCACGAGCCCTCCCCTCTCCGTGAACCGCGGAGCCGCGTCAGTGCGCCACGGGACAGTGGCCGCCGGTGGACTCACCCGTGCCGTAGTCGACCTCGAAGCTCTTGATCCCGTTGATCCAGCCGGATTGCAGCCGGCTCGGATCGCCGAGCTTGGTGATGTCCGGCATGTGGTCGGCGATCTTGTTGAAGATCAGGTCGATCTCCATGCGCGCCAGGTTCGCACCGATGCAGTAGTGCGGTCCGGTACCGCCGAACGCGAGATGCGGATTCGGGTCCCGGGTGATGTCGAAGACGTTCGGGTTCTCGAACACCTCCTCGTCGAAGTTCGCCGATCCGTACAGCAGCACGACTCGCTCCCCTGCCCTGATCGGAGAGCCCCCGATCTCGGTGTCCACCAGCGCCGTTCGCTGCATCGACGTCAAGGGCGACGCCCAGCGGATGATCTCGTCGGCGGCCGTCTTCGGACGGTCCCGCTTGTAGAGCTCCCACTGGTCCGGGTTCTCCATGAAGGCAATCATCCCGAGCGTCGTTGCGTTACGGGTGGTTTCATTGCCCGCCACCGCGAGCATGATGACGAAGAATCCGAACTGTTCCGGGGTGAGCGCCTCCCCGTCCACGTCGGCGTGCACCAGCTGCGAGATGATGTCCTCGGTCGGTTCCGCGCGTCTTGCCTCGGCCAACTGGTAGGCGTAGCCGAGGATCTGCGCCGACGCCATCCGGGACGCGCCCGCGAGCGACTCGTCGTCGTACCCGGTCATCTGGTTCGACCAGTCGAACAGCTGCCGGCGGGCGTCCTGCGGAACGCCGAGCAACTCCGAGATCGCCTGCATCGGGAGTTCGCTCGCCACGTCGGTGACGAAATCGCCACTCGGCTTCGCCACCGCCTCGCACGCGATCCGCTCCGCCCGCTCCTCGAGTGTCGAGCGCATCGACTCCACGGCGCGCGGAGTGAACAGCCGCGAGACCAGCTTCCGCAGTTGAGTGTGCTCCGGGGCATCCTTGTTGATGAGGACGTGCTTGGTCACCTCGAGTTCCTCGGCGGAGATGTCGTCCTGGTGCCGGGGTATCGATCCGTTGACGTTGTTGGAGAAGTCTTCCGGCCGCCGCGACACCTCGCGCACGTCGGCGTGCCGGGACACCACCCACGCACCACCGTCGTGGAAGCCACCGGTTCCCGACTCCTGCGCGTTCCACCACACCGGTGCGCAACGCCGCAGCTGCGCGAACTCGGCGAGCGGAACCCGCTCTCCGTACAGCTTCGGATCGGTCACGTCGAAGCCGCTCGGCAGGTCGAGCGTCGGAACGTTCAGTTCGGTCATCGCTGGGCCTTTCGTAGGGAAGTCAGTCGATTCGGTGATCGGGCCGGTGCGCGGCCGCGTGGTTCGCGGCCCACCGGTACTCCGGCTTGCCACTCGGGGTCCGTTCGACGTCCGGCACGATCCAGAAGGACCGCGGAATCTTGTAGCCGGCCAGCTGGCTCCGGGCATGCTTCTCGATGCTCTCGAAGTCGGGCAGGCCGTCGCGGGCTCGCATCACGACCGCGACCCGCTTGCCCCAGCGCTCGTCGGGCACACCGACGACGATCGCGTCGTAGACGTCGGGGTGGGCCTTGACCACCGCCTCGACCTCCTCGGCGAACACCTTCTCGCCGCCGGTGTTGATCACCATGTTGCCCCGACCGAGCAGAGTGACCGAGCCGTCGTCCTCGATCCGGGCGCGGTCGCCGGTGACGACCGCACGCCGCGAGCGGCCGTCCGGGAGGCCGTGCACCTCGCGGAAGATCTCGGCCGACTTTACCGGGTCGTTGTAATACCCCAGCGGTACCGGACCGATCTTGGCCAGCCAGCCCTCCGCACCGGATCCCGGTGCCTGCACCCGGTTCTCGTCGTCCACGACGACGGTGTGCCGGTGCGAGCCCACCTTCGGGCCCCCGTGCTGGTCGAGCCCCTTGGTGGCGAACCCGATGCCACCGAAGCCGGTCTCGGAGGATCCCACCGAATCGGAGATCATCAGGTTCGGGAGCGCGTCGAAGAAGGCATCCTTGACCGAACCGGAGAACAGCGCGGCCCCCGAGGCCACCACGGCCAGGCTCGAGGTGTCCGCGCCGGACCCCCGGAACGCCTCCACCAGCGGCCTCCCCATCGCGTCGCCGGTGATGACCATCGCGGTCGGCCGATGCCGTCCGACCAGCTCCCAGGTGCGGGCGGCATCGAACTTCGGGTCGTAGATCACGGCATTGCCCGAGAGCAGGGCAGTGAACGTCGGCATCAGGGCAGAGGTGTGGATCAGCGGCGGCAGAATGAGCATCCGCATCGGCTCACCGGCCGCACCCGTACGGGACTGCTGGAACTCGTCGGCGATCGGCTCACCGGTGAAGAAGTCCAGTCCGCCGGCGAGTACTCGCCACATGTCCTCCTGCCGCCACACCACTCCCTTGGGCCTGCCGGTGGTACCACCGGTGTAGAGGATGTAGACGTCGTCGCCGCTGCGCCCGCCGAAGCCGCGCCCCCGCGACGCCGACGCGAGCGCGTCCTGGTAGCGAACCGCGCCGGGCAGCAGCGACCGTGTCCCGGTCTCGAGCACGTCGGGGACCTCGACCAGGTGCCGGATTCGTGGGACCTCGTGCAGCGTCTCGGCGACCCGATCGGCGAATCCGCTGTGGAACACCACCGCGTCCAGGTCGGCATTGTCGTAGAGATACACCAGTTCGTCGGTCGTGTACCGGTAGTTCACCGTGACGGGCACCGCCCGAATCTTGAATGCCGCCAGCACGGCGACCATCGTCTCGATCGAGTTGTGCATGTGAATTCCGATGTGGCTGCCCACGCCGAAGCCGGCGGCCTCGAGGTGATGCGCCAACCGATTCGCCTGCTCGTCGAGCTCACGGAAGGTGACCTCCTCGCCCGAGGCGATCAGGGCCAGACGGTCAGGCATCGCGTCGACCGCGTGCTCGAACAGGTCTGCGAACGTGTAGGCCATGCGAGGTCCTTCGGGCTCGGTCGCTCAAACTACATAGAGCGGCAACGGAATACCACGGTCTTCGAACTCAAATCCCGCACCCGTGCTGACCTTGGTGATCGCCACCTCGACGCATTCGGGGGCCGGTTCGGCCGCGGTGTCGACCGCGACGAGCAGTCCGGCGGGATCCTCGCTCACCACCCGCACCGTGAAGTGCGGGTTCACGCCGCGCACCAGTGCCTGCAACGGCCCGAGGTGCTCACCGTCGACGAGGGTGGGCCACCCGCCGTCGGTGTCGACGAGCCCGTTCCTGCCGATCCACAGTTCCAGCCGCGCACCGTCGAATCGGATCTCACTGTCCACGTACTGCTTCGGGGTCAGCAGCGGATGCAGCGCCAGCACGCTCGCCAGCCCCTCGAGGTCGCCGGGCAGGCCGAGTGCGTCGCGGATGCGCTGCGCGCTCACTCCCGCGATGCCGGTCAGCTGTTTGCGGGTGATCTCCACTGCGGCGGCCTCGTCGACACGTTTGCGCACCGCGACGAGGAATCCGAGGGCGAGCAGGTGATGTTGCAGGCACACCTCCTCCGCGATGCGGACCAGCGCCGACTGGGAGAAGTCCGCGAACCTGACGTCGGCGAGGAGCGGTCCCGAGTAGTCGTGCGCGCCGTCGCCGTCCACGTCGATCGGGCTCAGCTCCACCGCGGCGGCCGCGGTTCGGCCGATCCGCTCGGTGTGCGGTTCCATCACCGGCGGCACGTGCGACGGGTCGATGGTCACCGTCCACGCGCAATGCGGATGCCGGTCCGCGGGACGCCGGGGCGGGCGGTGGATCGGCCGCACCTGGGCGTGCGGATTGGTGGCCAGTGCGGTGGCGTCGAAGGTCGGGTCCTCGATGTCGTGACACATCGAGGTGACGTACTCGTCCCCGAGCGGTTCGACGTCCATCAGCGCGCCGCAGTGGTCGAGCCAGAACTCGCCGTGCATGGGGTCGTCGACGCGGTAGCGGAAGTCCATGAATTGTGGCGGCGCCCCGATGTCGAGTTGCAGCCCCTTGAAGATGGTCACCACGGTGTCGCCCTCGTAGCGCAGCGCCTTCTGCATGCGGCGGGTGTACCAGGGGCTCGATGCCTGCCACTCCTCGATCGCGACCTGCGCCATGCCCTCCCGGCCGAATTTCACGATCAGGTGCGCCATCCCGGAGCGGTCGATGAGCTGACCGCACAGCAGCAGCTCGGGCACCAACGTCGCGAGGTCGCGCCGCGAAAGCGCTGCGAACGAACTCTGTGGCCAGGTCACGGGGCTCACCACAGTGGCACCGGAGCCTGGCCGGCCGGGTACCAGCCGGGCAGGCGCTCGCCGGAGAGGGACCGTTGAATCCGCGACTGCATGCCCGTCGACAACGCGTTGTTCTGGATCATCTCCATGAACAGCGCCGACACGTTGCCGAAGTCGAAGAAGTCGCGCTGCCAGGACCACTGGTAGTTGCCGCCGTACCGGAACCAGCTGCCGCCGATTCCGTACACCGAGTAGTTGCTGCCGTCGGCCCGGGTGGCATCCGAGACCTGCTTCCACAGTCCGATCACCGTGCCGCTGCGTTCGTCGACGACGAATTCCTGGTACGGGTACTGCCAGCCTTCGAGCCCGTTCATCTCCAGGCCGAGCGCCACCTCGCGGATCTCCTCGCGTCCGACGGCCATGAAGTCCTGCTTCGGCCCGTAGTTCCAGCCGTAGGTTGCGTCCTCGGTGTACATGTCCGCCAACGGCTTCCAGTCGCCGGCCGCCTCGGCCCTCTTGTTCTCGCCAATCCAGCGCTGAACCATCTCGTCGAGCTCGGCGCGGTCGAATCCGGTCATCTTCAGTCGTCTCTTTCTCGATGTGTGAAATCTCCGGTGATGTCAGTCCTCGACGATCCGCAGGGCCTGTGTCGGGCAGTACCGCACGGCGTTCTCCACGTCCGCCCGCGCCGACTCCGGCGGCGACGCGTCGAGGAGCGTGACCTTTCCGCGGCCCGGCACCGAGAACACCTCGGACGCCTCCAGCTCGCACGCCGCATGGCCCTGACACAGGTCCAGATCCACCTCGATGCGCACGGTCAGGCCTCACCGTCGGCGTGCGTGACCGGGCAGCCGGCCGGCGCGACCGCGACGGCGGCAGCCGGTTCGGCGCGCGCGGTCCGCCTGCGGTAGCGCACCCGGCACGGCTGCTGCAACTGCACGACCATCTTGCTGTGGTCGTTGCGGTAGCTGTCGGCAGGCTGCGACATCTCGAACTCGTAGTCCCGCAGCAGGATCGAGAAGATCGCCTTCAGCTGCATCTGCGCGAACGCGGCACCGACACAGCGATGCCTGCCCGCGCCGAACGGGATCCAGGTCCACCGGTTGACGATGTCCTCCTGGTTGGGGTCGATGTAGCGACCGGGGTCGAAGTCGTCCGGCCGCGGGAAGTCCTCCGGAATCCGGTTGGAGATCGCCGGCGTCGCCGCGACGAGGTTGCCCTCGAGGATCCGGAAGCCCCCCACCTCGAAGTCCCCGCGAGCGACCCGCAGCAGGATGATCAGCGGCGGGTGCAGCCGAAGCGTCTCCTTGATCACCGACTCGAGCACCGGAATCTGGCGCAGTGCATGGAAACTGATGTCCGCACCGTCGGAGTACAGCTCGTCGAGCTCGGTCACCACCCGCTTCATCGCATCGGGGTGCCGCAGGAGTTCGATCAGCGACCAGGCCGCGGTCCCGGAGGTCGTGTGGTGTCCCGCGAACATCATCGAAATGAAGATGCCGGTGATCTCGTCGGCGCTGAACCGCAGTTCGCCCTCGTCGCCGGTGACCGACACGAGGACGTCGAGCATGTCCCGGTCCTCCTTGCCCTGCGGCGGGTTCGCGACGCGACCGTTCATGATCTCCTGCACCAGGGCGACCAAGGCGACGCGAGCCTCGTCGCGACGCCGGAAACTCTCGATCGGCGCGTAGGGGTCGACGAACGCGATCGCGTCGGTGCCCTGTTCGAGCTCGTGGTAGAGCTTGGCGAACCGGTCGTCGAGCTGGTCGCGGAACTTCTTGCCGATGAGGCAGGCCGACGAGGTGTAGATGGTCAGCTCGGCGAAGAAGTCGAGCAGGTCGATCTCGCCCTCCTCGTCCCAGCCCGCGACCATCGCCTCGACCTCGCTGCCGATCGTGGCGGCGTGACCCTTCATCTGTTCACCGCGCAGCGCCGAGTTGTGCAGCATCTCCTTGCGCCGCTCGGGGCTGGCGTCGAAGACCACACCCTCGCCGAAGATCGGCTTCATGAACGGGTACGCGGCCTGCTGGTCGAGGTCCTCGTCGCTGGAACGGAAGAAGAACTCGTTGGCCTCGGCGCCGGAGAGCAGCACCACCTCGCGCTCGGCGAGCTGGAAGATGCCGACGTCGCCGCATTCCGCGCGCACCCGGCGCATGAGCGCGATCGGGTCGGTGCGCAGCTCCTCGAGGTGTCCGTGTTCGCGCTCGCCACCGGACACGCGTGGCGGGTTGGGCAGCGCCGCGGACTTCTCCTGCACTCCGTGTGTCATGTCGTCTCCTGAGAGGTGGTGTCGGGACGGGGGCTCGGGGGCGTCGGATCGTGCAGCGGCGCTTCGGGCTGGACCTCCACCAGGACCAGATGCGCACCGCGCGGCGCCGTCACCACCGCCACGATTGCGTTCGCGAGGTCGGAGGCCCGCAGGAAGTAGCCGTGCCGGGCGAATCCCCAGCGCTTCCACGACTCCGCGAGCGGCCCGATGATCTCCGGTGTCGCGTCCATCCCCATACCGGTGAGGGTGGGACCCGGTCGGACGATGGAGGCGCGAATCCCGGTGCCCTCGAGCTCCATTCGCATCTGCCTGCCCATCGACTCGACGCCTGCCTTCGCGGCGTCGTAGGCGCCCATCAGTGGACGCTGCCGATTCGCGCAGTCGGAGCCGATCAGCACGAAGTCGCCGCGGCGCCGCTCCCGCATGCCGGGCAGCACCCGGTGCGCCAGTCGTTGGGCACCGACGAGGTGCACGTCGACCTGCTTCAGGAAGCGCTCCGGATCCATCTGGTCCGCGGCGCCGAACTCGAGGTCGCCCGCCCCCGAGACCGCGATCTCGATCGGTCCGAGCGCGGCCTCCGATGCGGTGACGAAGGCGTCGACGGAGGCGCCGTCGGTGACGTCGAGGAAGTGCGCGAACGCCTCGCCGCCGTCGCTCCGAATCTTCTCTGCGATCGCCTCGCAGTCGGCGACCCGCCGGGCACCGAGCGCGACGGGGTGACCGAGTTCGGCCAGCGCGTAGGCGGTGGCCGTTCCGATCCCCGAGGATGCTCCGCTGATCAGCGCGGGTCGCCGGCTGGGATTGGGTTCGAATCTGGGCATCAGCGCACCTGCACCTTCACCGGCAGGGCCGCGAATCCCCGCACGTTCGTCGAGTGGACACGTTCGATCCCGGACTCGTCGATCTCGAATCCGGACACCTGGCGGGCGAATTCGGCGAGCGCGATGTTCGCCTCGAGCCGGGCCAGGTGCGCGCCGAGGCAGAAGTGCACGCCACCGCCGAAACTGGCCAGCTTGTTGGCCCCGTTCCGGCCGATCAGGAACTCGTCGGCATCGTCGAACACGTCGGAGTCACGGTTGGCCGAGCCGATCAGGAGCAGCATCTTCTCCCCCGCGGGCACGGTCTGGCCGTAGTACTCGAGATCCTCGGCGGTGGTCCGCGCGACGATCTGGCTCGACGTGTCGTAGCGCAGGGTCTCCTCCGTCCACTGGGACACCCGAACCGACTGCGATCCCGGGTCGGGGTCGGACAAGAGCGGCGTCATCTGATCGGGATTCCGTGCGCCCCAGTAGAGCGCATTCCCGAGCAGCTTCGTGGTGGTTTCGTTGCCCGCCACCACCATCAGGAACATGAATCCGAGAATCTCCGCGTCGGACAGCTTGTCCCCGTCGATCTCGGCGTCGAGCAGCGCGGAGGTGAGGTCCTCGGTGCGCGCGAGCCGGCGCTCGGCAATCATGTCCCGGTAGTAGGTCATCAGCGCCATCGAGGACTCCACCGCGGCCTGCGGGACGTCGAGGACACCATCCTCTCGATGCACCACCAGGTCCGCCATCCTGCGCAGCTCGGCACGATCCGGCTGCGGAACACCCATCAGCTCCGAGATCACGTCCATCGGCAGCTTGCCGGCGACATCGGCGATCCAGTCGAACTCTCCCGACTCGAGCGCCGGGCTCAGGTGCTGCTTCGTGAGTTCCTGGATGCGACCGTCCATCTCGGCCACCCGGCGCGGAGTGAACCCGCGAGATACCAACTGCCGCAGTCGCATGTGCCGCGGATCGTCCATCGCGAGGAAGGACATCACGTAGTGCGCGTGCGGGCCGTAGGCAGCCGGGTCGAGCGAGACGCCGTTGGCACTCGACAACCTCCGGTTGTCCTTGAACGCGTCGGCGACGTCGGCGTGCCGCGAGAGTGCCCAGAATCCGAGGTCCGGGTTGTGGTACAGCGGCGACTCCGCGCGGAGCCTGCCGTACACCGGGTACGGGTCGTCGTGGAATCGGTAGTCGTACGGATTGAAGACCACCGGGTCGGTCAGGGCTTCGGTCATCGTTGCTCCAGGATCATTCTCGCGGACGCCTCCAGGCGGCCGGCAATGTGCGCGTAGGTGCCGTACCCCATGCCGGCCCGCAGAAGCGCTCCGGCATAAAGCAGTTCGAGAGTCTCGATGGTGTCGGGGTCGCTGCCCGGCCCGAGCGCCGCGGCGAGGCGCCCGTGGATCTCGGCTCCGATCCGGCCGCGGAGATGCTCCACGTCCGGGTCGGTGCCGAGCAGTGCACTCGTCACCGCGGCGGAGACCTCCGGCTCGTCCGCGATCAGCAGCGCGATGTTGCGCAGCACCGCCAGCACCCGAGCGGTCCGGTCGAGTCCGGCACCGCCGGTGACCGGCGACCCCTGCAGTCGACGCCAGAACACCTCCGCGACGAGATGCTCCTTCGACGAGAAGTAGGTGTAGGCCGTGGCGGGCCCGACCCCGGCGCGCGCGGCCACCGCGCGCACCGTGAGCCCGGCGAACTCCTGCTCGCGCAGCACCTCGACGCCGGCATGCGTCAACCGATCGACCGTCTCGGCCTGCTTCTCGGTCAGCCGCCGTCGGGTGGACTCGAAACTCCGACTGGACACATGTCTGGACGCTACTACGGGCTCATGTCCAGAGCAACGGTCGCCGAGGCGTGGCGCGCCGATCGATTCGGTCATATCCGCTGGCCCTGGACCTAGAGGCCGATCTTCATGCCTGCGCCACCGTCGACGCGCAGCTGCTGGCCCGTCACGTAGCGCGACTCGTCCGACGCGAGATAGAGCACCGCGTGCGAGATGTCCTCGGGCTCGACCCAGGGAATCGGCATGGCCTGCATGAACGGGAAGGTCACCGCGGCGTCCTCGGCCGTGGGATTCGCGAGG
This sequence comes from Rhodococcus sp. NPDC059234, assembly GCF_042754225.1. Taxonomy (NCBI): domain Bacteria; kingdom Bacillati; phylum Actinomycetota; class Actinomycetes; order Mycobacteriales; family Nocardiaceae; genus Rhodococcus; species Rhodococcus sp. NPDC059234. Next base: position 6,125 of record NZ_JBHZAH010000071.1, on the reverse strand, counting down.
TCCGGCCGGAAGGTCCTGTACATCGGCGGACTCTGCAGCATGTCGGTGTTGCAATTGGTCGGGTGGATCGCGTTGACCCGGATCGAACTCGGCCCGAGGGTCAGCGCGAGCGAGCTCGTGTACGTCTGGATCATCTTCTTGGCCAGCCCGTACCCGTCCCCACCCGGACCCTGCAGGGCCTGCTGACCGTTGAATCCGGTCTGCGGCACCAGGCCCGCGACCGACCCGATCGCGATGATCGAGGCGCCCGCCCCGAGATGCGGCATTGCCGCGTGCACGGTGTTCACGACGCCGACGAAGTCCACGTCGAAGGCATCGACGAAGCCCATGTTGGGAATGTGGTTGCCCAACGGGCAGATTCCGGCATTTGCGACGACGATGTCGAGGCCGCCGAGCTGAGCGACCGCATCGGCCAGTTCCGCCTCCATCGCGGCGCGGTCGCGGACGTCGACCTTCGCGGCGACCACCGTGCGCCCGGTCTTCTCCACCAGCTTCGCGGTGTCCGCGAGATCGGCCTCGCTCGCGAGTGGGTACTCGTTGCTTCCAATGTCGGTGCAGATGTCGAACGCGATGACGTCGGCACCCTCTTCGGCCAGGCGAACCGCGTGACTGCGGCCCTGCCCCCTGGCCGCACCCGTGACGAAGGCGACCTTGCCGGCAACTCGGTTCATTGCATTTCTCCCTCTGATCGAACGAACGGGGATCCGTGAACGGGCGCGCTGCACCACGCCTGCCGGACATCGCGAACGGAGAGGCTCGCGAGCGGCGACGACTGTCCCGGCACTGGCGGCCGGGCGACGCGGCGGTGTGACGAAGACTAGACACGGATTCCTTCGTTTGTCGATACCCGAATTCGAAATCGCTTATGCCCGACACCCATTGCGTGCGACATTTGTTCGAACTATAGTCCAGACACCTGTCCAGAAAGGGAGGGTTCGCGCAATGACGCTTCGACCTGCCGACAGCTCGGCACTGCTCGTCGACGGAAAGCTGATCCCGGGCTCCGGGGGAACTTTCGAGGTCCTCAACCCGGCCACCGAGGAGGTCGTCGGCCTCGCCGCCGAGGGCACCGCCGCGGACATGGACGCCGCCATCGGGGCGGCACGGCGCGCCTTCGACTCGACCGACTGGAGCCGCGACCCCGCGTTCCGGGCCCGATGCCTGCGACAACTCTGCGACGCGCTGCAGTCCCACATCGAGGAGCTGCGCGAGATCACCATCGACGAGGTCGGGGCTCCCGCCATGCTGACCAGGGGTCCGCAGCTCGAGGGTCCGATCGAGGACCTTCGCTACTGGGCGGATCTCGCCGAAAACTATTCCTGGGAGAGCGATCTCGGGAACGCGACGCCGATGGGCATCCCCACCGCTCGACGCGTCCTGAAGGAGGCGGTCGGGGTGGTCGGGGCCATCACCCCGTGGAACTTCCCACACCAGATCAACTTCGCCAAGCTCGGTCCCGCGCTCGCCGCGGGCAACACCGTGGTGCTCAAACCCGCCCCCGACACCCCGTGGTGCGCGGCCGTGGTCGGCCAGGTCATCGCCGAGGAGACCGACATTCCCGCGGGCGTCGTCAACATCGTGACCTCCACCGACCACGGGCTCGGCGCTCAGCTCGCCGCCGACCCGCGGGTCGACCTGATCTCCTTCACCGGATCGACCGCGACCGGCAAGGCCGTCATGCGCACCGCCGCGGACTCGCTGAAGAAGGTGTTCCTCGAACTCGGCGGCAAGTCGGCCTTCGTGGTGCTCGATGATGCGGATGTGGCGGCCGCCAGTTCCGTCGCCGGCTTCTCGGTGTGTGTTCACGCCGGCCAGGGCTGCGCGCTGACCACCCGGCTGCTGGTGCCACGCGCCCGGTACGACGAGGCGGTGGCCGCGACCGCCGCGGCGATGTCCGGCATCCGCGCCGGCGACCCGTCGAATCCCGGAACCGTCTGCGGGCCGGTGATTTCCGCTCGCCAGCGCGACCGCGTGGAGGGCTACCTGAAGCTCGCCGTCGAGGAGGGCGGCACCATCGTCACCGGCGGTGGGCGACCCGCGGACCGCGAACGCGGGTACTTCGTCGAACCCACCCTGATCGCGGGACTGGACAACTCGGCCCGCGTCGCCCAGGAGGAGATCTTCGGCCCCGTGCTGGTCGTCCTGCCGCACGACGGCGACGACGACGCGATCCGGATCGCGAACGAGTCCCCCTACGGCCTCTCGGGCGCGGTCTGGGGCACCGACCCCGATCGGGTGAACCTTGTGGTGGCGGGCATTCGCACCGGGACGCTCAGCGTCAACGGCGGAGTCTGGTACTCCGCCGACGCACCCTTCGGCGGATACAAGCAGTCGGGCATCGGCCGCGAGATGGGCGTGGCCGGCTTCGAGGAGTACCTGGAAACCAAACTCGTCGCCGGTCCCGCGTAATTCGGCTCACGGCACCGTATTTCACCGCCCCCGGCAGTTCCCGACCACAGCACCTCTCGACACGGAAAGCAGGACTTCACATGGGACGTTTCGACGGACGCACCGCCATCGTGACCGGCGCCGCACAGGGCATCGGAGAGGCGTATGCCCGCGCGCTGGCCACCGAGGGGGCGAACGTGGTGGTGGCTGACCTCAACCGCGAACTCGGCGAGACCGTGGCCAAGCAGATCGTCGCCGACGGCGGATCCGCGGCGTTCAAGGAGGTCGACGTCGCGGACGGCGCGTCGACGCAGGAGCTCGCCGCCTTCACCATCGAGAAGTTCGGCAGTATCGAGCACCTGGTGAACAATGCCGCCATCTACGGCGGCATGAAGATCGACTCGCTGCTCACCGTGGACTGGGACTACTACCGCAAGTTCATGAGCGTGAACATGGACGGCGCGCTGCAGGTCTGCCGGGCCGTGGTCCCGCACATGCGCGCCAACGGCGGTTCCATCGTGAACCAGTCCTCCACCGCCGCCTGGCTGTACTCGAACTACTACGGCCTGGCGAAGGCGGGGATCAACAGCCTCACCCAACAGCTCGCCACCGAACTCGGCTGGTCGAATATCCGCATCAACGCGATCGCGCCCGGCCCGATCGACACCGAGGCCACCCGCAGCGTCACCCCCGGCAACATCGTCAAGGACATGGTCAAGCGAATTCCGCTGCAGCGCATGGGAACCACCGAGGACCTGGTCGGCATGTGCCTGTTCCTGCTCTCCGACGAGGCCGGCTGGGTCACCGGCCAGATCTTCAACGTCGACGGCGGACAGGTCTACCGCTCGTGACCGCGGCCGCCACCGACGTCACGGTCGGGTACATCGGGCTCGGCAACATGGGCGCGCCGATGGCGAAGCGACTGCTCGACTGGCCCGGCGGCCTCGTGGTCTGCGACGCCCGCGCCGCGGCCACCGAACCGTTCTCCGCGGCCGGCGCACGCACCGCGGCCACCCCCGCCGGCGTCGCCGCCGAGGCCACAGTGATCTCGGTGACCGTGCTCGACGACGCCCAGGTGCGCGACGTCGTCGCCGGCCCGGACGGCATCCTGTCCGCCGCACGAGCGGGCACCGTGATCGCGGTGCACTCGACGATCTCGGACGTCACCGCCGTGGAACTCGCCGGGACCTGCGCGGAGGCGGGCGTCCACCTGATCGACGCCCCGATCAGCGGCGGCGCGCCGGGCGCCCAGCAGGGCCGCCTCGCGGTCATGGTCGGGGGTTCGGACGAGGCGTTCGCCGCGGTGCGCGAACCGTTCGGCCGATTCGCGGAACTGGTGATCCACGCCGGCGACGTCGGCGCGGGAACGCGGATGAAACTGGCGCGCAACCTGCTCCACTTCATCTCGTTCACCGCGGCCACCGAGGCTCAGCGCCTCGCGGAGGCGGCGGGCCTGGACATCCGGGATCTCGGCAAGGTGGTGCGGCACACCGACGCGATCACCGGCGGGGCCGGGGCGATCATGCTGCGCGAGACCACGGCTCCGGTCGCCGAGAGCGACGGCTGGTTCCCGATCCTGAGCCACGTCCGCAACCTCGGCGAGAAGGACCTGTCCCTGGCCCTCGACCTCGGCGAACGACTCGACGTCGACCTACCGCTGGCCACCCGTGCGCTCTCGAGCCTCGGCCCCGGCCTCGGTGTCGGCGGCGGCGCCCTCTCCGAATCACTCACGAAGGAGCACACATGACCGAGCGGAACGAACCGACCGAGGCCCGGTCGCGCGGCGTCGCGATGATGAACAAGGTGTACGGCTGGGAGATGCCCGCCGACATCCCCGGTGACTTCTTCGCCGTCACCGCAGACCACCTCTTCGCCGACATCTGGACGCGGCCGGGCCTGAGCCTGCGCGACCGGCGACTGCTGCTGCTGGGTGCGATCACGGCGCAGGGTCAGGGCGACGTCGCGAAGATCCAGCTGGGCGCCGCGCTGCAGAACGAGGAACTCACCGAGCAGCAGTGCGAGGAGGCCGCGATCTTCCTGTGCCACTACGTCGGCTGGCCGCTGGCCACCGGGCTGAACAACGCCCTCATCGCCGTCAAGGCCGACCGCCGCAAGGCGGCCCGCGCCGCGGCGAAGGCGGCCGAGGCAGAGTCCGCGGATTCGGCCACCGGCTGACGCCGAAACCGAAATACTGCACTCAAGGCAACAATCCCGAGAAGAAGGACCGATTCATGGCCGAGGCCAACCCTATCCGCCCCCTGTCCGTCGGCCAGGTACCGACCTGGCATCACGAGGCCGACGTGGTCGTCGCCGGCTACGGCATCGCGGGCGTCAGCGCCGCGATCGAGGCGGCCCGAGCCGGCGCGGACGTGCTGGTACTCGAGCGCACCAGCGGATGGGGTGGCGCGGCCGCCCTCGCCGGCGGCTTCATCTACCTGGGCGGGGGCACCCCGCTGCAGAAGACTCTCGGGTTCGAGGACTCCCCCGAGAACATGAAGGCCTTCATGATGGCGGCGCTCGGACCCGGCGCGGACGAGGAGAAGATCACCGACTACTGCAACGGGAGCGTCGAGCACTACCAGTGGCTCGTCGACAACGGCGTGCCGTTCAAGGAGAGCTTCTACGGCCAGCCCGGCTGGGAGACCCCGTTCGACGACGGCCTGATGTACTCCGGCGGCGAGAACGCCGCCCCGTTCAACACCGTCGCGACTCCCGCCCCGCGTGGGCACGTCCCCCAGATGACCGGCAAGCGCACCGGGGAGAAGGGCGGCGGCTTCATGCTGATGAAGCCGCTGGTCGAGACCGCGGAGAAGCTCGGCGTGCGTCACGAGTACGACATGCGGGTACAGCGGCTGATCATGGACGGCGACCGCGTCGTCGGCATCGTCGCCAAGCAGTACGGCAAGGAGATCGCCGTTCGCGCCCGCACCGGCGTCGTGCTTGCCACCGGCAGCTTCGCCTACAACAAGGAGATGGTGCAGGCCTTCGCGCCGCGCCTGATGGGCAAGCCCGGGGCCTCGATCGAGGAACACGACGGCAAGGCGATCCAGATGGCGCAGGCCATCGGCGCGGACCTCGCGCACATGGACGCCACCGAGGTCGCGTTCTTCGGCGACCCTCAGCTCATGGTCCGCGGCATCCTCGTCAACGCCCGCGGTCAGCGGTACGTCAACGAGGACACCTACCCGGGCCGGATCGGCCAGGAGACGCTGCTGCGCAACGACAACCAGGCCTATCTCGTCATCGGCGAGGCCGCCTACGAGGAGGGCAGCGCGGCGGACAGCTCGACGCCGTTCTTCCGGTTCCAGCCCAAGTGGGTGGCCGAGACCGTCGAGGAACTCGAATCGGACATGGGCCTGCCGGAGGGCACGCTGGTGTCGACGGTGGAGGTCTACAACCGGCACGCCGAGCGGGGCGAGGATCCGGTCCTGGGCAAGAAGTCCGAGTGGTGCAAGCCGATCGGCTCCCCGATCGCCGCGCTCGACCTGCGCAACTTCACGGCCGGCTTCACTCTCGGCGGCCTGCGGACCACGATCAACTCCGAGGTGCTGCACGTCTCCGGCGAGCCGATCCCCGGGCTCTTCGCCGCCGGCCGCTGCACCGCGGGAGTCTGCGCGGGTGGCTATGCGTCGGGAACCTCGTTGGGCGACGGCAGCTTCTACGGTCGCCGGGCCGGGATCGCCGCCGCCAAGGGGTAGGCGGCAGCCCCGTCCGTGCGCGGTTGGCGTGTACTCGCC